>NZ_JADPKG010000102.1:0-206513 GCF_023073875.1 Bradyrhizobium sp. 154 | reverse complement strand
CTATCCTTCGACATTGTGACCTCGCGACAAACTATTCCGCGAGATCTTCCTAGCCGACCAGATCAGCCCTCAGCGCGTGGTCCCTGCATGACGCTCACAGTGCTTCCAGACGCTCAAGCCGCGCCCTCTAATTCAGCCTGGAAGGCTGACGGCTGCCGCGAGACATTTCTTTTTCTACGATCCGCTCGCCAAAGAGTTGTAGCGAGCGAACCAAGGCCCTTATCTGCACGAGAACAGTCGGGCTCAATCGAGAGCGCAATGATATGACTCGTCGTGAAATAACACCCATCAAACGCACCATCCGGCGAGATCAGCTTCGCGAGATGGTCCCGCTCGCCGACAGCACAATCTACGAGATGGAACAGCGCGGGGAGTTTCCAAGGCGGTTCGCACTCTCGCCCCGGTGTGTCGTGTGGGATCTAGCGGAGGTCGAAGCATGGCTGGCTGCGCGAAGGTCGACACCTCCCGCTCGTGCGCCTCATCCTGATGTGAGGCAGCGACGAACCCGGCCGGTCAAAGGGCCGGGTCGAGCTGCAAGAGCGGCATTGAAGGGGGAATAAGGATCGGGATGTATTTCTGGCCACCCACCCAGGCATCAACGATGTTGGACCACTCCTGCATCATGTGACGACGCTGCACCTCGTATTCGGCCTTGTTGTAGACTCCCCTCGATGACCGTCCGTCCTCGTGCGCAAGGCACTTTTCAATCCAGTCGCTGTTGAACCCGAGCTCGTTCAGAAGAGTTGACGCGGTCCTCCGCAGGTCATGAACTGTGAACGCCTGCAGCGGAAGCCCTTCTTTGCTTGCCTGCTCAACGACCGAGTATGTGACCCGATTGAAGGTTGCTCGCGACATCGGAGCGTCGGCATCATAGCGCGACGGCAGCACATACCTTGAATTTCCTGCGCATGTCTTCAACGCAATGAAAATATCGAGCACCTGGCTCGAGAGATAGACGTTGTGCGCCTTCGAGCGCTTCATACGCTCCTTGGGAATCGTCCAGACCGCATTCTCGAAATCGACTTCATCCCATGTGGCATCCTGCAGTTCGCTCTTGCGGACCATGGTGAGCAGATAAAGACGCAATCCAAGCCTGATGGTGGGCAATGTCGCAACATGATCCAGTTGTTTGAGCATGATGCGGATTTCGGCGGGTGAGAGCGAGCGGTCTCTTGGGACAAAGCTTGCGATCGATGCCGGTCCAACCTCGTCGGCCGGGTTTGCGATCTTCTCTCCGTGCAGGATCGCGAACCCGTAGATCTGCTTTACGATATCCCGGACGTGAATTGCTGTCGCGGGAGCACCGCGCTCTACGATGGCGGCGCAATGGGCGCGAAGATCGCCAGGTGCGATCTCATTCAGAAGGCGCTTGCGCCAAACTGGAAGCAGTTCACGTTCGAAGATCGATCGGCGCATTGCCCGGGTGCTATCGGCCATGGGTGCCGCGACGAGCCATTTCTCGCCGAGCTCACCGAAACTCCTGGCTTCAAGGAGACGCCGCTTCTCGCGCTGTTTCTCGATTGCAGGTGAACGGCCTTCACCGATGGCGCGCCTCGCATCGATGCATTTCTCGCGAGCGCGAGCGAGCGACAGGCCCGTCGGGCCGTACTTTCCGAGAACCACCTTCTCGCGTCGACCGTGCAGACGGTAGTCGAGCCGGAACGACAGCGTCCCGGCGGGCGATACGACCACGTACATGCCGTCACGGTCGGTGACCTTGTACGATTTTTCCTTTGGTCTCAGAGCCTTAAGCGCAGCGTCTGTCAGCAAGGACTTTCCCTCCAGGCAAATACCGTCAGCCATTTTTGAGCCGTGTTTGACTGGAGATCTCTTTGTTTTCCAAACACTTGGACAAAGAAAAATACCGTCAGACGCAGCATCGCGTGTGACGGTATTGATCAGGAGCGATAGTTTCAATGGACGGCGACACCGTCAGGCGCCCCGTCTGTCCGGATTTACGCGTGCCGATAGTTCTCGAATGTCGATGACGAATTCGATCGTAAAATCAGGCTGTTAATTCGCGCAATTGGATAGAACGGGATAGGCCAGGGCGGGCCTGAATTATTCCCACTCAATCGTCCCCGGTGGCTTGCTCGTCACGTCATACACCACCCGGTTCACGCCCTTCACCTCGTTGATGATGCGCGTGGCGGTCTCGCCCAAGAACTTCATGTCGAACTGGTAGAAGTCCGCGGTCATGCCGTCGGTGGAGGTGACGGCGCGCAGGCCGACGACGTAGTCGTAGGTGCGGCCGTCGCCCATGACGCCGACGGTCTTGACGGGGAGCAGCACGGCAAAGGCCTGCCAGATCTCGTCGTAGAGGCCTGCTTTCCGGATCTGATCGATGTAGACGGCGTCGGCCTTGCGCAGGATGTCGAGCTTGTCTTTGGTGATTTCGCCGGGGCAGCGGATGGCGAGGCCCGGGCCCGGGAACGGGTGGCGGCCAACGAAGATTTCGGGAAGGCCGAGCTCGCGGCCCAGCTTACGCACCTCGTCCTTGAACAGCTCGCGCAAGGGCTCGACGAGCTTCATGTTCATGCGCTCGGGCAGGCCACCGACATTGTGGTGCGACTTGATTGTCACCGAGGGGCCGCCAGTGAAGGAGACGCTCTCGATCACGTCAGGATAGAGCGTGCCCTGCGCGAGGAAGTCGGCGCCGCCGATCTTCTTGGCCTCCTCTTCAAACACCTCGATGAAGAGGCGGCCGATGGTCTTGCGCTTCGTTTCCGGATCGGTGACGCCTTCGAGCTCGCCGAGGAACTGCTTCGAGGCATCCACGTGCACGAGCGGGATGTTGTAATGGTGGCGGAACAGGTCGACCACGGTCTTGGCTTCGTCGAGGCGCAAAAGGCCATGATCGACGAAGACGCAGGTGAGCTGGTCGCCGATCGCCTCGTGAATCAGCACGGCCGCGACGGCTGAATCGACGCCGCCGGAAAGGCCGCAGATCACCTTGCCTTTGCCGACCTGCTGGCGGATTTTTTGGATCTCCTCCTCGCGGAAGGCGCGCATGGTCCAGTCGCCGGAAAGGCCGGCGATCCTACGCACGAAGTTGCGGATCAGTTTCGCGCCGTCGGGCGTGTGCACCACTTCCGGGTGGAACATCAGGCCGTAATATTTGCGCGTCTCGTCCTGGATGATGGCGAACGGCGCGTTCGGCGAGGTGCCGGCCACCGAGAAGCCCGGCGGCATCCTGGTGATCCGGTCGCCATGGCTCATCCAGACCTGATTCTTGCCGCCTGGTGACCAGACGTCCTCGAACAGCTTGCTCGGCGCCTTCACCTCGACATCGGCGCGGCCGAATTCGCGGTGATGGCCGCCCTCGACCTCGCCGCCGAGTTGGGCTGCCATGGTCATCTGGCCGTAGCAGATGCCCATCACCGGCACGCCGGAATCGAAGATCGCTTGCGGGACGCGGGGCGAGCCGGCCTCGTGCACCGACTCTGGCCCGCCGGAGAGGATCACCGCCTTCGGTTTCATCTCGTTGAAGGCGGCTTCGGCCTTGTTGAACGGGACGATCTCGCAATAGACGCCGTCCTCGCGCACGCGGCGCGCGATCAGCTGCGTCACCTGGCTGCCGAAGTCGACGATAAGAATCTTGTCGTGCGCCGAGGCCACCGAGGGCGTCGACGTGGAGCGGTCGTTTTGTGCTGCTGTCATGGCCAGCAGATACGCGACACGGGAGCCGCCCGCAACCGCGCGAGCGCGCGCCCCACATCCTTCTTTGGGCATGGACAAAGCCATATAGGTAAGTAATATTGACCTATTGTGCCCTCCTCTCAAACATGGGCCGAACAGGGAGAACGCCATGTCTCAGCATCATCAGCCAACAACGCTCGCCGCACTCGGTCGCAGCTGGATCGAGGCCTGGAATGCGCGCGACCTCGAACGCGTGCTCACGCTCTATGACGAGGCGGCCGTGATGACGTCGGACCGCATCCCCGTGATGGGGTTCGATGCCAGCGGCACCGTGCGCGGCAAGGACGCGCTTCGCGCCTATTGGGGCAAGGCGCTGGGGCTTTTGCCGAACCTGCATTTCTCGCTGATCGATGTGTTCGTCAGCCCGGACAGCGTGGTCGTGTTCTACGAGAACGAGCGGGGGAAGCGGATCTGCGAATATCTGCGGGTGAACGCCGAAGGGCTGATCGTGCAGGGGTCGGCCAATCATTTGGCGGCCTAGGCCCCGGTTCGGAAGGCCGCGCCGCCCTCGCTGTCATTCCCCGCGAAAGCGGGCAATCCAGTACGCCGCGGCTTCTCGGCTCGATCGTTGCCGCCCCTGGAATACTGGATCGCCCGCCCCAGTGCGCAAGTGCGCACAAGGCTGGCGATGACAGTGTGAATGAGGAAGGGTTCGTGACTCCCACACGCGGTGACGGAGACCGCGGTGTGCGCTAACAACACTGCCGACACCGATAGGACTGCGCCATGAAACTTCCCCGTTCACCGTGACCGACTGGAGCCAAGTCGAACCCAGCACGCATCCCGGCGAGACCGGCGAGGCCAAGTGGCGGACGCTCAATATCGGCGAACTCCGGGTGCGGATGGTGGAGTATTCGCCGGGCTATCTCGCCGATCATTGGTGCGATCGCGGTCACGTGCTCTACGTGCTGAAGGGCGAGCTCGACTCGGAGCTGCGCGACGGGCGCAAGTTCAAGCTGACGGCGGGGATGAGCTACCAGGTCTCGGATTTCGGCGACGCCGCGCACCGGTCCTCGACGGCGGTGGGTGCGACGCTCTTCATCGTCGATTGAGAGGCGCGAGGGCGGCAAATTTGCACCGCAAAATAGCAAACGCGCGCGACATGCCGAGCCACGGGTGGTGCCTTGAACTGGCCCCAAATTCTCGCTATATTGTGATCATCGATACTTGGCCGAACGACTGGGCCGCTTCGCTTCGTTGCTGACGGGCGCGCACGCTTCAGATGAATTCTCCAAACATCGACTCATCAGGGACTATGGGCGCAATGCTGCGTACCGGTCTGCGTGCGTATCCTCTCTAACTAACTAAAGGACATTCCCATGGCTATGGGCACCGTGAAGTGGTTCAACACCCAAAAGGGTTATGGTTTCATTCAGCCGGACGACGGCCAAAAGGACGTATTCGTGCACATCAGCGCCGTCGAGCGCGCTGGCCTCTCCTCCCTCAACGAGGGTCAGAAGGTCTCGTTCGACATCGTCGCCGACCGCCGCAGCGGCAAGTCCTCGGCTGACAATCTCCGCGTCGGCTAACGCCCGCGCAAGGCGCTTCTGACCACGGACGTACCGGTCAGAAGCGGTTAGCGAATACAGGCCCCGCGACCGGATTCGGTTCGTGGGGCTTTTATTTTGGGCGCCGCTGGCGCGGTCAGCCCGATTTCCTCAGCACCGACACGAAGAACCCGTCCGTCCCGGTCCGCCGCGGCGTCATCAGCCAGCCTTCATCCGATTGCAGTGCGGCCTCGCCAAACGCCTCCGCCTTGTCCCAGAGCACGCTCGCGGTCTGCTCGGGCGGGACGACCGTGAACTCGGAATGGCGGCCAGTGAACGCCCTCACCTGCTCACCGTTCTCTTCCGGCAGCACCGAGCAGGTGATGTAGGCGATGCGGCCCCCCGGCTTCACCAGCGGAACCGCGCGCTCCAGCACCTCGGCCTGGTCGCGCAGGCGAATCTCCAGGGCGCCCGGCCGCATGCGCCATTTGGCGTCGGGGTTGCGGCGCCAGGTGCCGGTTCCCGTGCAGGGCGCGTCGATGACGACGAGATCGGCGGTGCTGCGGATGTCGGCAAGCGGATCGGCGTCGCCCTTGGGCGTGCGGACATCGGCATTGTGGACGCCGGCGCGCGATAGCCGCTCGTGGATCGGGGCGAGCTGGCGCTTGTCACGGTCGGTGGCGATCAGCCGGCCCTTGCCCTGCATCAGGGCGGCGAGCGCCAGCGTCTTGCCGCCGGCGCCGGCGCAGAGGTCGATCACCTGCTCGCCGGGTTTTGCCGCAGTGAACTGGGCTGCAAGCTGCGATCCCTCATCCTGCACCTCAATGGCGCCCTTGATGAAATCCTCCTCGGCCTGGATGCCCGGGTTGCGCGCGTCGGCCGAAAGCTCGATGCGAAGGCCGGTTGCGGACCAAGGCGTCGGTTTTGCATGAAGATGAGCAAGTGCACGCAGCACCTTGTCCCGATTGGATTTTAGCGTGTTGACGCGCAGGTCGAGCGGGGCCCGGCTCGCCATCGCCGCGGCCTCGGCGGCACGGTCCTCGCCGAATACTTTTGCAAGGTGGGCATCGAGCCAGTCTGGATAGTCGCCGGCCACGGCGGCGGGGGCGTCCTTGAGGGAACGCGAGGCGAGCGCGGCCTGCTCGGCTTCCGTCAACGGCTCTGGCGCAAACCGGCTGCCATCGAACATCGCGGCCATGGTGGCCGTGTCCATGTTGCGCTCGAGGCGGAGCATGCCGATCAGCCGCGCCCGCGCGGTATCGGCATCCATCAGGTACGCGCTCGAGGCGTAACGGCGCAGCACGTCCCAGACCAGGCCGGCGATGGCGGCGCGGTCGCCGGAACCGGCGAAGCGGTGCGCGGTGCCCCACTCCTTCAGCGCCTTGGCCGCAGGCACGCGGTCCTTCTCGATGGTGTCGATCAATTCGATGGCTGCGGACAGCCGGGCAGCGGGCGTCATTTCAAATCTTTCAAAAAGATTGGCGCACAGGCGCCTAGATCAGCAAGAGCAGCTTCAGCGCGAAATAGATCCACATCGCCAACAGCACCAGCGCGCCGGCAAGCCAGACCGTGGAGCGCCGGCCGAGATCGTTGGAGGAGACGAAAACGCCGGCATGGGCAAAGCGCGTCACCACGAACACCCAGGACATCAGCACGATGAAGAGATCGGCACGGCGCAGCGGCAATGCCAGTGCGATCAGGACGTAGAACAGCACCGGCAGTTCGAACTGGTTGCGGTAGCAATTGGCGATTTGTGTGGCGCCCTTCGGCCAGTTCGGCTCGCCGAGTGCAATGTCGCGGATCTTGGTCTCGCCCGAAACCAGCGTCTTGCGGCGCGCGACGACCATGCCGATCAAGAGCGCGAAGGTGAGAGCGACCTGCACGAAGACCGGCAGCAGGACCATCTGAACAGACATCGGAACTTTCCCGGAAGGCGAAATGCCGCCGACCGTCATTAGCTGCGAGTTTTGGCGCTGACAATGAACGACTTGAACCCGTGTTCCCGCTCTCGCGATCAAATGTCGATCGTTAAGGCGATTTCGGTGCCCGCGGGCCGCCAGGCGAGAGGCCGCATCGCCTCGCCGCTCCGCCGGCGCCGTCGCCCCGCAGGACGGCTACACGATCCGCTATCGCGTGCTTTAAACTTTGTTCGTTGCGACGCATGCCCGCACCGTCATGGTTCCGACGCGTGAGAACCGGTATGATGAACGCATGTCCGAATTTCGCCTCACGCAGATTTCCGACACCCATCTCGGCCGGCGCTTTCCCGGCCTGATCGCCAACTTCCACCGCGTCAGCGAGCACATCGACGCCATCAGGCCCGACCTCGTCGTCAATACCGGCGATGTCTCGTTCGACGGTCCGACCGGCGTGGACGATGTCGCATTCGCGAAAAGCCTGCACGATGCCCTGCCCGTCGCCTGCCGCTATCTCCCCGGCAATCACGACATCGGCGACAATCCAACCATGATTGGACCGGCGCCGAAGCCGCCGGTCAGCGAGGCGCACCGCCGGCAATTCTGCGACATCATCGGCGAGGACCATTGGGCGTTCGAGGCTGCCGGCTGGTGCTTCATCGGCCTCAATTCACTTGTCATGAATTCAGGGCTCGCCTTGGAGGCCGAACAATTCGAATGGCTGGCCCGCGAGATCGCGCGCACCACTGGAAAGCCGGTCGCGCTGTTCCTGCACAAGCCGCTGTTTCTCAACCTGCCGGAAGATCCCGAAACGCCGGAAACCGCGATCCGCTATGTGCCGCAGCCGGCCCGGGCGCGACTGATCGAGATGTTTGAGCGCGTCGATCTCCGCCTCATCGCCAGCGGTCATGTGCACCAGCGGCGCGACTTCACCCATCGTCACACCCGCCATGTCTGGGCGCCGTCGGCCGGCTTCGTCATCAACGATGCGCGACAGGACCGGATCGCGATCAAGGAAGTCGGCCTCGTCGAGTATCGTTTCCAGCCCGATAGTTTTGAGGTCCGCCACGTCAGGGCCGCGGGCCAGGTCGATGTCGACATCGAGGAGCTCCTCGCCCAGATGGGCGACGAGCACTAATGCGTGCTTGACGGCTCAGGCGACGAGGTCCTGCTGGATCGCGGCCAGCAAGGATTGCAGCGCCTCGCTGTTGACCGTCTTGGCCGTGGGATCCTTGGCAGGCTGGACCCTGGCCGGCTGGGCGGCTTTGACCGGACGCTTCGGGAATGGCGGCGGCAGCGCCGGCAGCGCTGGACGAATGAAATCGCCCTCCTCGTCGACATGCACGAATTTGCCATGGATGACGTCGTCGCGCCGGCCCATGACGAACATGGTCGCCCAATAGCCGGCTGCCAGCACGATTACGCAGAAAATACCAATCTCTAACATCGCAGCACCTAAAATATGCGCGATGATTCAATGCCTTCACCTCGGGGTCAATGAACACCGGTCACACCTGCGGCTTTTGCCGCCAGGTGTGACCATTTGGTGACTCTTTCTTAACCATACCCGCCGGCGTGTGGCCCCGGCGCAGCTAGACCTTGTCCGGTCCGACCCGCACCAGCTGCTTGCCGAAATTGGCGCCCTTCAAGAGGCCCATGAAGGCGCCGGGCGCGCTCTCCAGGCCCTCGGTGACGAACTCCTTGTATTTCACCTTGCCCTCGCGGACCCAGGCCGACATGTCGCGCAGGAAATCGCCATGGCGCGCGGCGAAGTCGGAGACGATGAAGCCGCGGAAGGTCAGGCGCTTGGTCAGGGTCGCGCGCATCAAGGATGCGGCCCATTTTGGCGGCTTGGCCTCGGTGTCGTTGTAATGCGCGATCAGGCCGCAGACCGGCACGCGCGCGAAGGGGTTGAGCAGCGGGAACACCGCCTCGAACACCGCGCCGCCGACATTCTCGAAATAGACGTCGATGCCCTTCGGGCAGGCGTCCTTGAGCTTGGCCGCGAGATCGGGGCTGCGGTGATCGATGCAGGCATCGAAGCCGAGCTCCTTGACGACGTAATCACACTTGTCCTTGCCGCCGGCGATGCCGACCGCGCGCGCGCCCTTGATCTTCGCGATCTGGCCGACGGCCGAGCCGACCGCACCTGAGGCGCCGGCGACGACGACGGTCTCGCCGGGTTGCGGCTTGCCGATGTCGAGCAGGCCCGTATAGGCGGTCATGCCGGGCATGCCGAGCACGCCGATCGACGTCGAGATCGGGCCGAGCTTGGGATCGACCTTGATCAATCCTTTGCCGTTCGAGATTGCGTGGGTCTGCCAGCCGGAGCGGATGCGCACGATATTGCCTACCGCGAAATCCGGATTGTTGGACGCCGCGACCTCGCTGACCGCCTCGCCTTCCATCACGCCGCCGATCGGCACCGGTGCGGCGTAGGATGGCCCCTCGCTCATGCGCCCGCGCATATAGGGATCAAGCGACAGCCAGATCGTGCGCAGCAGGACCTCGCCTGCCGCAGGCGTCGGCACCGCGAAATCCTCCAGACGAAAATCAGACGGCTTGGGTTCGCCGACGGGACGCGCGGCGAGAACGATGCGTTTGCCTTGGGACATGATGGCTTCCTCCGGAGTTTCTTCGTTGCGAGCGAAGCGGAGGGAGCGAGGCGCGTCAATACAAAAGCAGTGGAGGGATGGTCGGGGAGGCATGCGCCGTTCTCGTGTCCCGGACGCGCTGCAGCGCTCTTGCCCTGCTGCGCAGAGCTGGGACCCACGCAGCACGGATGATTGCCCAGTATGGAAGAACACTGGGCCCCGGCTCTGCAGCGCACCGCTGAAAGAGCGCTGCGCTGCATCCGGGGCACGAGAGCGAAAACGACTAACCCCCGCCCGGATAGTTCGGTGCTTCGCGCGTAATGGTGACGTCGTGGACGTGGCTTTCGCGCAGGCCCGCGCCGGTGATGCGGACGAACTGGGCCTTCTGGTGCAGCTCCTTCATGTCGCGCGCACCGACATAGCCCATCGCGGCGCGCAAGCCGCCGGCGAGCTGGTGCATGACGTTACCGACCGGGCCTTTGTAGGGTACCTGGCCCTCGATGCCCTCAGGCACGAGCTTGAGCGCGTCCTTGATGTCCTGCTGGAAGTAGCGATCGGCCGAGCCGCGCGCCATCGCGCCGACCGAGCCCATGCCGCGATAGGCCTTGTAGGAGCGGCCCTGCCACAAAAACACTTCGCCCGGCGTCTCGTCGGTGCCGGCGAGCAGCGAGCCGACCATGGCGATGTCGGCGCCGGCGGCAAGCGCCTTGGCGAGATCGCCGGAGAACTTGATGCCACCGTCGGCGATCACCGGAATGTCGGACTTCTTCGCAGCTTCCACCGCATCCATGATCGCGGTGAGCTGCGGCACGCCGACGCCGGCGACGATGCGCGTGGTGCAGATCGAGCCCGGGCCGATGCCGACCTTGATGCAATCCGCACCCGCGTCGATCAGTGCCTGCGCGCCTTCGGTGGTGGCAACGTTGCCGGCAACGACCTGCACGGAATTGGAGAGACGCTTGATGCGGTTGACGGCGTGCAGCACGTGGCGGGAATGGCCGTGCGCGGTGTCGACGACGACGAGGTCGACGCCGGCATCGATCAGGCGCTCGGTGCGCTCGAAGCCGGTGTCGCCGACAGTGGTGGCAGCAGCAACACGCAGGCGGCCCTGCGCATCCTTGCAGGCGAGCGGATGGGCCACCGCCTTTTCCATGTCCTTTACGGTGATGAGCCCGACGCAGCGATATTGCTCGTCGACCACGAGCAGCTTCTCGATGCGATGCTGGTGCAGCATCCGCCGCGCCTCGTCCTGGCTGACATTCTCGCGCACCGTGACGAGATTTTCGTGCGTCATCAGCTCGGAGATTTTCTGCTGCCGGTTGGTCGCAAACCGCACGTCGCGGTTGGTGAGAATGCCGACCAGCTTGCCCGGCGTGGACTTGCCGGCGCCGGTGACGACGGGAATGCCGGAGATGCCGTGATCGCTCATCAGCTTGAGTGCGTCGTCGAGCGTCGCCTCGGGGCTGATGGTGAGCGGGTTCACCACCATACCCGACTCGTAGCGCTTGACCTGCCGCACCTGGGCAGCCTGCCCGTCGGGATCGAAATTGCGATGGATGACGCCGAGGCCGCCGGCCTGCGCCATGGCGATCGCCATCCGCGCCTCCGTGACGGTGTCCATGGCGGAGGCCATGATCGGGATGTTGAGCGGAATGGCGCGGGTGACGCGGGAACGGATGTCGACCTCGCCCGGCATGACGTCCGACAGGCCCGGCTTCAACAGCACGTCGTCGAACGTGAAGGCTTCGCGAATGCCTTGAAGTTGCACCGTGGCCATCTGCCAACTCCTTCCTGCGGCCCTGCCGCAAATAGCTATGGATGAGCGCCGCCCTCGGCGTGCCTTGCGGCATCGCCGGAGAATCGGAGCCCATCGGTGGGGTTGACGCGGGTCGATAGCACGGCCGCGTGACGAATCAAAGCAATTCGGACCGCCGGCCAGCCATGCACAGGCTTTTTGGGCAGATTCAGCGGGGATAGCCTGTGCGCGCCCCCACCCACCGTCATTCCGGGCTGGCGCCAGAAGGGGACCGGCAATGACGAGGGAGCGCGACTCCCCGGGGTGCAACCGTTGAAGCGGGTCACACCGTTACGCGGGATTTAGGTGCTATGCGTTGTTGCGCAATGGTCCCGGCCTGACGGGGGTGATAAGCCGCAAGTCCACTCTTCCTTCCGATTTTCATTACCAATCCGTCATGGTCGACAAGCAACGCGTCATTCCGCTGATCGTGGCCACTGCTCTCTTCATGGAGAACATGGACTCGACGGTGATCGCCACCTCGCTGCCGGCGATCGCGGCCGACATCGGCACCAGTCCCCTGACGCTGAAGCTCGCGATCACCTCCTATCTGCTGTCGCTGGCAGTGTTCATCCCGGCGAGCGGTTGGACCGCCGACCGCTTCGGCGCGCGCATGGTGTTCGCGATCGCGGTCGGCGTGTTCATGGTCGGCTCGGTCGGCTGCGCGCTCTCGACCTCGGTCACCGATTTCGTGTTCGCGCGCATCCTGCAAGGAATGGGCGGGGCCATGATGACGCCGGTCGGGCGTCTCGTGCTGCTGCGTTCGGTCGACAAGAGCGCGCTGGTCAACGCGATGGCCTGGGTGACGGTCCCTGCCCTGATCGGCCCGGTGATCGGCCCGCCGCTCGGCGGCTTCATCACCACCTACGCCTCCTGGCACTGGATCTTCCTGATCAACATCCCGATCGGGCTGCTCGGCATCTTCATGGCGCTGCGCTTCATCGATCCCATCAAGAGCGAGACTCAGGAACCATTCGACCTCTACGGCATGATGCTGGCGGGCATCGGACTGGCCGGCATCGCGTTTGGTCTCTCCGTCGCCGGGCTCAACCTGCTGCCCTGGAGCACGGTTGCCGCGCTGGTGGTGGGCGGCGCGATCTCGATGGCGCTCTACGTCATCCACGCAAGGCGGACGGGATCGCCGGTGCTGGATTTTTCGCTGCTGAAGCTGCCGACGCTACGCGCGGCCGTGCTCGGCGGCTTCATGTTCCGGCTCGGCATCGGCGCGCTGCCCTTCCTGCTGCCGCTCCTGATGCAGATCGGCTTCGGCCTGTCGCCGTTCCACTCCGGCCTCGTCACCTTCGCCTCCTCGCTCGGCGCCATGGGCATGAAGACGCTGGCGGCGCGCATCATCCGCGCCTTTGGCTTCCGCAATCTGATGACGGTGAACGCGATCATCAGCGCATTCTTCCTCGGCGTCTGCGCGCTGTTCACGGTGACGACGCCGCTGCTCATCATCATGGTGATCCTGGTGGTCGGCGGCTTCTTCCGCTCGCTGGAGTTCACCGCCATCAACACGGTCGCCTATGCCGATGTCGAGACCGCCCAGATGAGCCGGGCCACCACGCTGGTCAGCGTCAACCAGCAGCTCGCGGTCTCTGCCGGCGTCGCCGTCGGCGCGGCCTGTGTCGAGACGACCATGTGGTTCAGTCATGTCAGCGAGCTCAACGCCACCGTGTTCGCGCCGGCCTTTGTCGTGGTCGCGCTGACCTCGGCGGCCTCGAGCTGGTTCTTCTGGCAGATGCCCGCTGACGCCGGTCACGAGATCTCCGGCCGCAAGGCGGCGGAGATCGCAAGCCGCAAAGGTGCCGGCAAGGGCGCAGAGAAGGCAGCGCTCAAGGCGGCGAGCGAGGATACCCAGGACGTGCGGGATCAGCGGCTGGGGTGAGTTCCTTCGGTCATTCCGGGGCGATGCGTAGCATCGAGCCCGGAATCTCCGGAATTTATTGTGCCGCGGAGCGCGAGGAGAAATGGATTCCCGGCTCGCCTCTTCGAGGCGCCCCGGAATGACAGCGCTTGTGGTTACGCCTTCGCCTCGCCCCGAAACCCCGTCGCCAGCACGTAGCGTTCCGAGGAATCCTGGCGGCTCGCGGCCGGCTTGACGTGACGCACGGCGGTGAAATCGCGCTTGAGCTGGGCGAGCAGATCGGCGTCGGCACCGCTCTGGAAGGTCTTTGCCAGGAAACTGCCGCCGGGCTTGAGCACGTCGCAGGCAAAGGCCGCCGCGGTCTCGACGAGACCGACGATGCGGAGCTGGTCGGTCTTGCGGTGGCCGGTGGTGTTGGCCGCCATGTCGGACATCACGACGTCGGCGCCGCCGCCCAGCATCGCGGTGAGCTTCTCGGGGGCGTCATTGTCCATGAAGTCGAGCTGCGCGAAATCGACGCCCGGGATCTCCGGCATCTCCAGCAGGTCGATCGCAACGACCTTGCCCTTGCCTTCCGCGGAGCCGACGCGCTTGGCCGCGATCTGGCTCCAGCCGCCGGGCGCGGCGCCGAGATCGACCACGGCCAGGCCTGGCTTGAGAAGACGGAACTTGTCGTCGATCTCCAAGAGCTTGAACGCCGCGCGCGAGCGATAGCCCGCCGCCTTGGCTTTCGCGACATAGGGATCGTTGAGCTGCCGCTCCAGCCACAGCTTCGACGAGAGCTTGCGCTTGCCGCCGGTCTTGACCTTGGTCTTGACTTGGACGTGCAAGCGGCCGGTGGTGTCCTTGGCCATCTCACCAGCTCCTGAGAGCGCCGTCCTCGCGCATCATCTCGACCAGCATGCCTTCGCGCAGGCCCCGATCGGCGACGCGGAGACGCGGCAGCGGAAAGGCGCGCCTAATAGCATCGAGGATGGCGCAGCCGGCGAGCACGAGATCGGCACGCTCGATGCTGATGCAGCTGTTGCCGGCACGCTCCTCGTAGCTCATACCGAGCAGCTTGTTGATGGTCGCGGTGATGTCGGAATCGTTCATCCAGATGCTGTCGATGCGACGGCGGTCGTAGCGCGCGAGGTTGAGATGGATGCCGGCGAGCGTGGTTACCGTGCCCGAGGTGCCCAGCAGATGCATGTCGGCGAGATCGCCGCCATGCTCTTCCGCAAACGGCGCGACGTAACTCGCAACCTCCTGCTCCATCGCGGCATAGATCTCCGAGGTCACGTCGCGGCCGCCGAACTGCTCGGCGAGCGTGACGACGCCAAGCGGGATCGACATCCAGGCTTTTATGCGCGGCTGGGGATTTTGCGGATCGCGCTCGATCCGCACCAGTTCGGTCGAGCCGCCGCCGATGTCGAACAGGATCGCGCCGCGTCCCCTGGGGTCCACCAGCGGCGAACAGCCGAGCACGGCGAGCGCCGCTTCGGTCTCGCGATCGATCACCTCCAGCTCGATGCCGGTCTCGGCCGCGACACGGCTGCGGAAACCTTCCGCATTCGAGGCTGCGCGGCAGGCTTCGGTCGCGATCAGGCGCAGCCGCCGCGCCTTGCGCAAATTGATCTTGTCGCGGCAGATGCTGAGCGCCGCGATGGCGCGCTCGATCGCCGCCTCGCTGATGCATCCCGTTGCCGAGACGCCCTCGCCGAGCCGGATGATGCGCGAGAAGGAATCGACTACGCGAAAGCCGTCCTGGGTCGGACAGGCGATCAGGAGCCGGCAATTGTTGGTGCCGAGGTCCAGCGCCGCATAGACGCCGGTTCCCGGCGCCTGCGCGCCGACGGCCGGTACAGTGGCCAACGCCACCGCCGCCATCGACCCCTCCAGCTCACCGTGCAGCCCAAGGCCGTCGCGGAGCCGCGTGTGGTCATTCATACAAACTGTCTTTCCGCGACCCATCGGGCCGATCTGGAATTGCTTTTCGCCTGAAACATTAGCAGCGCAGCAGGTCTGCGCAACATCGCATCACATGGGACCATGCCCATTCGTGCGTTGTCGTGAACGGGGCCGTGGGTTATTTCAGTGAGGTCCGGTCTCCCGCTGCCGCGAAAATGCGCAAATACCGGCTTTTCAGGTCAACTCGATGCAAGAACACACCAAATCGTCCGCGCTCGAAAACGCCATTGCACTGCAAAAATATGGCGTCGGGCAGCCCGTCCGACGTAAGGAGGACGACACGCTGGTGCGCGGCAAAGGCCGCTATACCGATGATTTCAACCTGCCCGGCCAGGCCTATGCCGTTGTCGTCCGTTCCACCCATGCCCATGGCATCATCCGCGGCATCGACATTGATGCCGCCAAGGCGATGCCGGGCGTGCTGGGGGTATGGACCGGCACGGATCTCGATGCAGCCGGCTACGGCCCCTTCACCTGCGGCCTGCCGCTGAAGAGCCGCGACGGCTCGCCCCTGCTTCAGACCAACCGTCAGCCGCTGGCGACCGACAAGGTCCGCTTCGTCGGCGATCCCGTCGCCTTCGTGGTGGCAGAGACGCTGGCCCAGGCGCGCGATGCGGCCGAGGCCGTCGAGGTCGACATCGAGCCGCTGCCGGCAGTGACGGACCCCGAGGAGGCGGCCAAGCCCGGCGCGCCGCAGCTCTACGACCATATCCCGAACAACGTCGCGCTCGACTACCACTATGGCGACATGGAGAAGGTCAACGCGGCGTTTGCCAGCGCCGCCCATGTCACCAAGCTCGATATAGAGAATACCCGCGTCGCGGTGGTTTCGATGGAGCCGCGCGTGGGGCTTGCCTCCTACGACAAGAAGACCGAGCGCTACACGCTTCAGGTGCCGACGCAGGGTGTCGCCGGCAACCGGGCCAATCTCGCCAAGAACCTGAAAGTGCCGAACGAGAAGGTACGCATCCTCACCGCCAATGTCGGCGGCTCCTTCGGCATGAAGAACATCAACTATCCCGAGTACATGTGCATCCTGTACGCGGCGAAGGCGCTGGAGCGGCCGGTGAAATGGCTGGACGAGCGCTCCACCAGCTTTCTCTCCGACAGCCACGGCCGTGCACAAAAGATCCATGCGGAGCTCGCGCTCGATGCCGAGGGGCATTTCCTCGCGGCCAAGCTCTCCGGCTACGGCAATCTCGGCGCCTACATCACTGGCGTTGCGCCGGGGCCGCTCTCGCTCAACACCGGCAAGAATTTTTCCAGCGTCTATCGCACGCCGCTCATGGCGGTCGACATCAAGACGGTTTTGACCAACACCACGCTGATGGGCGCCTATCGCGGCGCCGGTCGGCCCGAGGCGAACTATTACATGGAGCGGCTGATCGACCGCGCCGCCGACGAGATGGGCATCAACCGACTGACCTTGCGCAAGCGCAACTTCATCAAGCCGGACCAGATGCCGTTCGCGGCCTCCTCCGGCGTCACCTATGACAGCGGCGACTTCCAGGCCGTGTTCAACAAGGCACTCGAAATCTCCGACCACGAGAATTTCGCGAAGCGCAAGAAGGAAAGCAAAAAGGCCGGCAAGCTGCGCGGCATCGCGGTCGGCTCCTATCTGGAGGTCACGGCCCCGCCGAGCCCCGAGCTCGGCAAGATCGTGTTCGACCCTGACGGCACCGTGCAGCTCATCACCGGCACGCTCGATTACGGCCAGGGCCACGCGACGCCGTTTGCGCAAGTTTTGAGCGAGCAGCTCGGGGTGCCCTTCGAGCGCGTCAAGCTCGTCCAGGGCGACAGCGACATCGTGCACGCTGGCAACGGCACCGGCGGTTCGCGCTCGATCACCGCCAGCGGCATGGCGATCGTGGGCGCCGCCAAGCTCGTGATCGAAAAGGGCAAGCGCGCCGCCGCGCACATGCTGGAGGCATCCGAGGCAGACATCGAGTTCGACGGCGGCCGCTTCACCATCGCTGGCACCGATCGCAGCATCGACATCATGGAGCTGGCGCAGCGCCTGCATGGTGGCAAGGTGCCGGAGGGCGTGCCTGACAGCCTCGACGTCGACCACACCAGCGAGCCGGTGCCGTCGGCCTTCCCGAACGGCTGCCACGTCGCCGAGGTCGAGATCGATCCGGAGACCGGCGTGGTGCAGATCGTGCGCTACAGCGCGGTCAACGATTTCGGCACGGTGATCAATCCGATGCTGGTCGCAGGCCAGCTCCATGGCGGCATCGTCCAGGGCATCGGCCAGGCGCTGATGGAGCAGATCCGCTACGACGACAGCGGCCAGCCGATCACGGGCTCGCTGATGGACTACGCGCTGCCGCGCGCCGAGGATGTGCCGAACATGACGGTCGGCGATCATCCGGTGCCGGCCACGACCAATCCGCTCGGCAGCAAGGGCTGCGGTGAAGCCGGCTGCGCCGGCAGCCTGTCGACGGTGGTCAACGCGGTGCTTGACGCGCTTTCAGAGTACGGCATCAAGCACATCGACATGCCGCTCACGCCGGAGCGGGTGTGGCGGGCGATCCAAGAGGCGAAGGCCAAGGCGGCGTAAGGGCCGCGCTTCTTCGATCGTCATGGCCGGGCTTGACGCCGTCCTTAAATCTCACCTCGTCATTCCGGGGCGGTCCGCAGGACCGAACCCGGAATCTCGAGATTCCGGGTTCGATGCTTCGCATCGCCCCGGAATGACGGTGTCGGTAATTACGCCGCCGCCTGCTCGCGTGGCTGATAGATCGCGGTGTGCTGGCAGTGCGCCAGCGGCGTGGTGCCGTTGGCGACAACCAGCGCGTCGAGCTCGACGAAGCGGTGGCCCTTCTTCTCGTAATTCGCGGTGACTCTTGCCCGCGCGCTGATCTCGTCGCCAGCGCGCGCGGCCGCCAGCAATTGCATACGGCTACCGACGTGAATCCACGGCCCCAGAATGGTGTTGTCGACCAGCACGCGGTTCATGACGCGCTGGATCAGGCCGGGATGGCCGAGCCCCTCGCATGCGAAGATCGGATCGGTCTCCCTGATGTCGGCGAGATAGTCGGCCGCATCCTGTCCAGCCCAGCGACGCGGAATCGTGCCCAGCCATTTCCCCGTTTCGAACGTCGCCGGACTGACTGGCGCGCGCTCGGCAACAACAGGCACCTCGACATAATCGCTCAGCGAAATCGCCGGCGCCGCCGCTGGCAACGTGGCCGTGCCGGTCGCACAAAGCTCGGTGCGGCTGAACACCTCGATCGTCAGTAGGCCGTTGTGCTCGGTGGCATCGACATCGGCGGTCTCGCCGTCATAGACCGGCTTGATGAAGCGCGCCTCGACCAGTCCGCGGGTGAGGAAGTCGCGGCCCCAGCGGGCAATCGGCACGTGCATCATGTAGGCGAAGACATCGACGCCCGGCACCAGCCCGCCGGAAAAGCCGAAACGGCGCGCCACCGTGTCGTCGTGCATCTTGTTCTCGGACTGCTTTGCAGTGTTGTAGGCTTCGACGCGATAGGTTTCGAGCCGGTCCGGCATGGCTGGCGTTCCCCGTTCTTGTTGTTTCGGAGCTGATCGTAGAGCCCAGGGAACACCGGTCAATCCCCTCGCCTTTGCGGCCCGAATGGGGTACCACGCGGCCAATGACTGACACCCCCACCCGCATCTATGTCGATGCCGACGCCTGTCCGGTGAAGGACGAGATCTACCGCGTCGCGCTCCGCCACGGCGTGCCCGTGAGCGTGGTTGCCGGGAATCTCATCCGCGTGCCCCAAGAGCCCCTGATCCAGCGCATCGCCGCCGGTCCGGGCATGGACGCGGCCGACGACTGGATCGCGGAGCGCGCCAAGCCCGGCGATGTTGTCGTGACATCAGACATTCCGCTGGCCAGCCGCTGCGTCAAGGCGGGTGCCGACGTGATCGCACCGAACGGCAAGCCGTTCACGGAGGAATCCATCGGCATGACGCTGGCGGTGCGCAACCTCATGACGGATCTGCGTTCGGCCGGCGAAGTCACCGGCGGCCCGCGCTCGTTCGCGCCGCGCGACCGTTCCGCATTCCTCTCGGCGCTCGACCAGACGCTGCGCCGGATTCAGCGCCGCCGCGCTGATGCGGCCGCAACCAGTCAGAGCTGACCATGGCGCCGCCGCTGATCCAACTGAAAGACATCAGGCTGACGTTTGGCGGCACCCCGCTTTTGAGCGGCGTCGAGCTCAATGTCGCGCCAAGCGAGCGCGTCTGCCTGATCGGCCGTAACGGATCCGGCAAGTCGACGCTGCTCAGAATCGCGGCCGGCCTGGTCGAACCCGACGGCGGCACGCGCTTCGTGCAGCCTGGCGCCACCGTGCGCTATCTGCCGCAGGAGCCGGATTTCGGCGAGCACAAGACCACGCACGCCTATGTCGAGGCAGGCCTCGCGCCTGGCGACGACCTGCACCAGGCGCGTTATCTCTTGGAGCAGCTCGGTCTCACCGGCGAGGAGAACCCGCATAACCTCTCCGGCGGCGAGGCCCGTCGTGCCGCGCTCGCCCGCGTGCTGGCGCCCTCGCCCGACATCTTGCTGCTGGACGAGCCGACCAACCATCTCGATCTCTCCACCATCGAGTGGCTGGAAAAGGAGCTGGACAGCCGGCGCAGTGCGCTGGTGCTGATCAGCCACGACCGCCGCTTCCTCACCAACCTGTCGCGCTCCACCGCCTGGCTCGACCGCGGCAAGATCAAACAGATCGACCGCGGCTTTGCCTCGTTCGAAGCTTGGCGCGACGAGGTGCTGGCGGAGGAAGAGCGCGACCAGCACAAGCTCGACCGCAAGATCGTCGACGAGGAGCACTGGCTGCGCCACGGCGTCTCCGGCCGGCGCAAGCGCAACGTCAAGCGCCTCGCCAATCTGCATGCGCTGCGCGACCAGCGTCGCAATTATCGCGGCAGCGCCGGCAGCGCCAATCTGGCAGCCGCGGAGGCCGAGCAGTCCGGCAAGCTGGTGATCGAGGCCAAAGGCATCACCAAGACCTATGGCGAGCGGAAGATCGTCGAAAACTTCTCCACCCGTATTCAGCGCGGCGATCGGCTCGGCATCATCGGGCCGAACGGCGCCGGCAAGACCACCCTGGTCAATCTGCTCACCGGCGGCACGCAGCCGGATTCCGGCATTGTGCGGCTCGGGGCCAATCTCGAGATGGCAACGCTTGACCAGCACCGTGAAAGCCTCGATCCGAAGTCGACGCTGGCTGAAGCGCTGACCGGTGGCCGCGGCGATCACATCATGGTCGGCGGCAAGCCGAAGCATGTCGTCGGCTACATGAAGGACTTTCTGTTCGCACAGGAACAGCGCGGCACGCCCCTTGAGGTGCTCTCCGGCGGCGAGCGTGGCCGGCTGATGCTGGCCCGCGCGCTGGCAAAGCCCTCGAACCTCCTGGTGCTGGACGAGCCGACCAACGATCTCGATCTCGACACTCTCGACGTGCTCGAGGAGATGCTCGGCGATTACGAGGGCACGGTGATCCTGATCAGCCATGACCGCGATTTCCTCGATCGCGTCGTCACCTCCGTGATCGCGCCCGAGGGTAACGGCAAATGGATCGAATATGCCGGCGGCTACAGCGACATGCTGGCGCAGCGCGGCGCGGACTTGAAGCGTGACACGGCAAAGGCGCAAGCCTCGGCGGAGAAGAAAGAGGAGCGGCCAGCTGCTCCCGCCGCCACGCCAAAGCGGCGCCTGAGCTTCAACGAGAAGCACGCGCTGGAAACGCTGCCGAAGAAGATGGAAGCGTTGCAGGCCGATATCGCCAAGCTGCAACGCGTGCTCGACGATCCCAACCTCTACACCAAGGATCGTAAGAAGTTCGACGACACCTCCGCCGCCATCGCCAGGGCGCATGAAGAATTGTCTGCTGCCGAAGAGCGCTGGCTCGAACTTGAAATGCTCCGCGAAGAGATTGAACAGGCATAGCGCGTATTCCGCAAAAGTGGGCACCGGTTTTGCGATTGGAATACGCGCCAACTAAAGGACATCCATGACCACCCCCCTCGCCGCAAAAATCGCCCGCGAATACGGCACGCCCTGCGCCGTCATCGACATGGACAGGGTCGAGCGCAACATCGCGCGCATCCAGAAGGCCTGCGATGATGCCGGCATCGCCAATCGTCCCCACATCAAGACACACAAGAACCCGACGATTGCAAAAATGCAGGTTGCGGCCGGTGCCAAGGGGATCACCTGCCAGAAGCTCGGCGAAGCCGAGATCATGGCCAATGCGGGCATCGACGATATCCTGATCAGCTACAATCTCCTGGGCGAAGAGAAGATGGCGCGGCTCGGCGCGCTCCAGGCGAAGGCCAACATGACCGTGGCCGCCGACAATTCGACCGTCGTCGCAGGGCTCCCCAAGGCAGCCGCCGCATCAGGCCGCCCGCTCTCGGTCGTGGTCGAATGCGACACGGGCCGCAAGCGCGCCGGTGTCGAGATGCCGGCCGAAGCAATCGCTTTGGCGCGGGAGATCGCCGCGTCCAAAGGACTGCAGTTCGCCGGCTTCCTGATGTATCCGACCGAGACCGGCTGGGCGGACGCGCAAAAATTCTACGACGAGGCGCTAGCCGGCGTGCGCGCGCACGGGCTGGACGCGAAGATCGTCTCGACCGGGGGCACGCCGAACCTGAAGAACCTCGGCAAGCTCAAGGGCGGCACCGAGCACCGCTTCGGCACCTATATCTACAACGACCGCATGCAGGTCGCCGCCGGCGTCGCCAGTTGGGACGACTGCGCACTGCACATCTATTCGACAGTGGTGAGCCGCGCCGCGCCCGAGCGCGGCATTCTCGATGCCGGTTCGAAGACGCTGACCACGGACACCGGCGGCCTCGATGGTCACGGCCTGATCCTGGAGCATCCCGAAGCGAAGATCGCGCGCTTTGCCGAGGAGCACGGCTTCCTCGACCTCTCCCGCAGCAACACGCGGCCCAACGTCGGCGACGTCGTCCGCATCGTGCCGAACCATGTCTGCGTCGTCGTCAACATGATGGATGAGGTCGTGATGGTGCGCGGCGAGGAGATCATCGGCACACTGCCGGTCGCGGCGCGGGGAAAGCTGCGCTAACGCCCGATCAGGGCCTGGAGCTCTCTGTCCAGCTCGTCGCGGAAGAGCTTGATCGGCCGCTTCAGACGCCCGGCGGGCGCGCGATGGATCATCCATGCGCGCACGGCGGGTTTGAAGTCGCGCGCAGCGACGGCCTTGAGCTTGTCACGAAACGCGCTGTGCTTCAGTGCGATCGGAGTGACCAGCCCGATGCCGAGGCCGCGCGACACCAGCGACAGGCGCAGTTCGCTGTCCAACGCCTCTACCGCGATATTGAACGGAAGATGCGCGGCATCGAACTTTCGTTTCAGCGTATCGCGAAACCCGCAACCGTCCTGGTTGATCACCCAGGATAGCTGCGACAGTCGTTCCAGGTCGACGATGCGCGGAATCTTCATGTCGCGCGCGACGACAAACACAACCGGCTGCGCCCCGAGATCATCCGCAACGAGATCGGCAGGCGGCACGGCTCCGTCAGGCAGACAGATCGCGGCGGCATCGAGTTCATTGCGACAGACACGTTCGAGCTGGTTTGGCGACCAACCTGAGACGACACGCACGGCAAGTACGGGAAATTCGGCGCGCACAGCATCGAGCGGTCCGGTCAACCCTGCCTCCGAGAGGAACGGCGTCAGACCGAGCCTGAACTCGCCGCGCACCATGCCGTCATCGGCAACGCCCGACTTGAGGTCGTCCAGCATCCTGAGCAGGCGCCGGCCCCGCTCATAGGCCTCGTGGCCCGCCGCCGTCGGTTTCAGCGGCTTCGACAGCCGATCCAGGAGCTGTGCCCCCAGCATCTCCTCGAGATTCTGGATGCGACGCGTCACGCCGGGCTGCGTGAGATTGAGACGTGCCGAGGCCGCGACGATCGATCCGGTCTCGACCACCGCGACGAAGGCGACAAGGTCATGGGTGTTCATGAGCAACTCGCATATTCTTTATAGTCTTATTTGAATTGTAGCATATTGATGCTTCCGTTTAAAGGGTCCCGCACCAGAGCTGCGAGGATCCATGACTATTTCCGAAGTAACCAAGCCGGGGTCTCGAGGGCAACTCGCCGAGCGGCCCCTGATCTGGCTCGGCGCCGTCACCGCCGGTGTCGTCGTCACGGATCTGTTCGCGCCGCAGATCCTGCTCGGACTGATTGGCCGGTCACTGTCCATGACTGCGTGGCAGGCCGGCCTGATCAGCACGCTGACATTGCTCGGCTATGCGCTCGGCCTGCTGCTGCTCGTGCCTCTGGTCGATCTCGTCGAGAACCGGCGACTCATCCTGCGGACGCTCGGCTGCGCCATCCTCGCCGCGCTCGCAATGGCACTTGCGCCGACGCCCTCGCTCCTGCTGCTCGCCACCTTCATCCTCGGCGCGTCCTGCGCGGCGATCCAGATGATGGTTCCGCTGGTCGCATCCATGGTGCCGCCGGACCGTCGCGGTCAGGCCATCGGCGAAGTGATGGGTGGATTGATGGTCGGTATCCTCTTGTCACGGCCCGCGGCGAGCCTGATCGCGGATCTCTGGAGCTGGCGCGCCTATTACGTCGTCTCGGCCGCGCTGATGGCGCTGCTTTCCGGTGCACTTGGCCGCTATCTTCCAACGCTTCAAACGACAGCACACGCGAGCTACGGCGAATTGCTCCTATCCTTTCCAAGGCTGCTGCGGGAAGAGCCCGTGCTGCGGGTGCGCGCCTGGACCGCATCGCTTGTCATGGCTTCCTTCACCGCGTTCTGGTCGGCAGTCGCACTGCGGCTGCCCGATGCTCCATTCGGCCTCGACGCCAAGGGAATTGCTGTGTTCGCGCTGATTGGCGTGGCTGGCGCGGCGGCAACACCGATCGCCGGCCGCTGGGGCGACAAAGGCAGGGCGCGGCCGATGTTCCTTGCGGCCCATCTGCTCATCATCGGCTCACTCGCGCTGTGTGCCTGGGCGGGCATGCTGGAATCCCACATCACCGCACTGCTGGTGTTGAGCCTTGGCACGATCCTGCTCGACGTCGGCATCACCACCGACCAGACGCTCGGCCGCCGCGCCATCAACCTGCTGCGACCGGAAGCGCGCGGCCGACTGAACGGCCTGTTTGTCGCGCTGTTCTTCTTCGGTGGCGGCGTCGGCGCCGCGGCGGCCTCCCTGGCCTGGAGCTATGGCGGCTGGACCCTGGTTTGCGCCGTCGCAGCAAGCTTCGGCGTGTTGGGCCTCCTCACGAATCTCGTCTCTAGGACCGGCACGTTATGATCGGGAAGATCAGGACGACAATTGGGCGAGCCGTTTCAGCACGCCCCTGCCCGCCGCGGCGCCGGTCGCAAACGACGCCTGCAACAGATAGCCGCCGGTCGGCGCCTCCCAGTCCAGCATCTCGCCGGCGGCAAATACGCCGGGCAACTTGCGGATCATGTAATCCGCAGTGAGTTCATCGAATGAGATGCCCCCGGCGCTGGAAATGGCACGCGCAATTGGCGCTACGCCAGTTAGCTTGATCGGCACGGCGTTGATGAGCTCCGCCAATCGCTCGGGCGGCATCGCCGACAGCGACTGGCCCGTGCCGATTGCCACCTCCTGCAGCAACCCGGCGGATACGGGCGAAAGCTGCGCGGCCTTGCGCAGGAAGTTGGAGAGCGACTGTTTGCCGCGCGGGGCAGACAGGCGCTTGACGAGTTCGGCCTCATCAACGTCCGGGCGCAAGGCGACGCGCAGCACCGCCTCGCCGTCCGCAGCGATCGCCTCGCGCAGTTCGGCCGACAACGCGTAGATCGCCCCGCCCTCGATGCCGGCCCGCGTGATGATGGCCTCGCCGCGCAGGCCATGCGGACCGAAGTTGAGCGCAATTCCCTTGAGCGGTTGGCCTTCGAAACGCGTGCGGAACACATCGGACCAGGCGACGGTGAAGCCGCAATTGGCAGGCCGCAGCGGCGATATCGCAATGCCCTTGTCCGCCAGAATTGTCGCCCAGCCGCCGTCTGAGCCGAGCCGCGGCCAGCTTGCGCCGCCGAGTGCCAGCACCGTCGCTTTGGCAGCGATTTCAGCCGTTCCATCGGGTGTTTGGAATTGCAGCCGTCCCCCGTTGTCCCAGCCAGTCCATCGATGGCGAAAGGCGAAGCGGACACCGCGCGCATCCAGGCGCCGCAACCAGGCTCGCAGCAGGGGCGATGCCTTGAATGCCTTCGGAAACACCCGCCCGCTGCTACCGACGAAAGTCGGCTCGCCCAGCGCCTCGCTCCAGGCGCGCAGCGCGTCGGGCGGAAACGCGTCGATGGCACCCTTCAGCTTCGGCGCCGCCGCGCGGTAGCCCGCCATGAACTGCGGCAGCGGCTCGCTATGGGTGAGATTGAGACCGCCGCGGCCGGCCATGAGGAATTTTCGGCCAGCAGACGGCATGGCGTCGTAGACGGTGACGCGCAGGCCTTCCTGTGCCAGCACCTCCGCCGCCATCAGCCCGGCGGGACCGCCGCCGATGACGGCGACCGCTATCAGAGTTTTACCCCCGCCCGCGCCGCGGCCTGCGCGACGTATTTCTGCGTCTGCTCGAACGCACCCGTCAGCGCCTTGGCCTTCGACATGTCGCTGATCTCGGCGAAGTGCGCGGCGACCGCGTCCGGGGTCCATTCGGATTCCGGCAGGTTGATGCCTTCGCTCTCCAAGATCTTGATCACCGCGAAGGAGCCGGCGCCGGCACCCATGATGGTGCGGGTCGGCGCGTCCTCGCTGAGCATGTACTCGACCGCGGGCGTGATCGCGTTGGGCTTCATCAGTTGCAGGGCCTGCGGCGGCAGCAGCTCTTCGGTCATGCGGGTTGCCGCTGTCGGCGAGATAATGTTGACGCGGATGTTGTTCTTGCGGCCCTCTTCCGCGAGCACGTTCATCAGGCCGACCATGCCCGATTTCGCCGCGCCGTAATTGGCCTGTCCGAAATTGCCGTAGAGGCCGGAGGACGACGTCGTCAGCACGATGCGGCCGTAGTTGCGGTCGCGCATGCCGGCCCAGACCGCCTTGCAGCAATAGAAGGTGCCGACGAGATGCACGTCGAGCACCTTCTGGAAGTCGGTCGCCTCCATCTTGCCGAACGACTTGTCGCGCAGGATGCCGGCATTGGCGCACAGGAGATCGACGCTGCCCCACTCCCTGGTGGCGCGCTCGACCATGGCTGTGACCTGCTCGAAATTCGAGACATCGGCGCCGTCGGCCATCGCGGAGCCGCCCGCTTTGCGGATCTCCTCGACCACGGATTCGGCCGGCGACAGCGAGCCGCCGGTGCCGTCGCGCGCGCCGCCGAAGTCGTTGACGACGACCTTGGCGCCGCGGCTGGCCAATCCCAGCGCATGCGCCCGCCCCAGACCATTGCCCGCGCCGGTGACGATGGCGACGCGTCCGTCGAACCTGATTGCCATGAGTAGGAGTCTCTGTTCTTCTTCCCTTCTCCCCTTGTGGGAGAAGGTGGCGCGAAGCGCCGAATGAGGGGTCTCTCTCGGCAAAGATGCGCTCGCGGAGAGAGACCCCTCACCCGCCTCGCGTTCGCGAGGCACCCTCTCCCACAAGGGGAGAGGGTGAAACCCCGCTCTGGGGTGCCTTTTTGAGCAGCGATGGATTGCCGGGTCAAGCCCGGCAACGACGGGCGGGGTCAGGCGAAATAGATCAACCCGAGCCAATTCGCGACCAGCGCGGGCTTGTCCTCGCCTTCGATCTCCACGGTCACGTTGGTGCGGGATTGCAATTCGCCTGCCTTGCGCAGCTTGGCCTCCGTCAGCATGAAGCGACCGCGGACGCGCTTGCCCGAGCGCACCGGCGAGATGAAGCGGAGCTTGTCGAACCCGTAATTCACGCCCATCGTGGTGCCCGCGATCACAGGCATCACCTCATACGACATGAACGACATCAGCGACATCGTCAGGAAGCCGTGTGCGATGGTGGTGCCGAACGCGGTTTCCTTCTTGGCGCGCTCCGGGTCGACATGGATAAACTGGTGATCCTCGATCACGTCGGCATAGGCGTCGATGCGGGGCTGGTCGATCAGGTGCCAAGACGACACGCCGATCTCTTTGCCGACCATGGCCTGATAGGCGTCCAGCGTAATCGGCGGCTTCTTCCAGGCTTCGTTCACTTAGGTTCACTCCGTGTTTTTGCCAGCTCCGGAAAATCCTCCTCGCGGAATTCGCGGCCACGCAGGGGATCGTTGCGGTCGTCATCGCGCTCCAGCCGCCGTAGGTGCACGCGACGGATTTTTCCAGAAATGGTCTTCGGCAGCTCGGTGACGATTTCGAGACGGCGGATACGCTTGAACGGCGCAAGGCGCGCGTGCAGGTGCTTGAAAATCGAGAGCGCGGTTTCCGGCGAGCGCTCTGCGCCCGACGTCAGCAACACGAAGGCCTTGGGAATCGCGAGCCGGATCGGATCGGGGCTCGGCACCACGGCGGCCTCGGCGACGAGCTCGTGCTCCAGGAGCACGCTCTCCAGTTCGAACGGGCTGATGCGGTAGTCGGACGATTTGAACACGTCGTCGGAGCGGCCGACGAAGGTGAGATACCCGTCCTCGTCCGCGAACACGACGTCGCCGCTGCGATAGAGCTCGCCTTCCGCACCGGAGAGCTTGCCGTCATCACTCTGATAGCCCTGCATCAATCCGGCGGGACGGTTCACGCCGAGCACCAGCGTCACCTCGCCCTCCTTCGCCGGGTTGCCGTCGGCATCGCTGATCTGCACGCGATAGCCCGGCAGCGGACGGCCCATCGATCCGACCTTGATTGGCTGGCCCGGCGAATTGCCAGCGAGTGCCGTCGTTTCAGTCTGACCGTAGCCGTCGCGGATGGTGAGGCCCCAGGCCGCCTGCACCTTGTCGATCACTTCAGGATTGAGCGGCTCGCCGGCGCCGCAGACCTCGCGAAGCGACACCTTGAAGGAGGCAAGGTTCTCCTGGATGAACAGCCGCCATACCGTCGGCGGCGCGCATAACGTAGTGACGCCACAGCGGCCGATGGTGGCGAGCAGGCTTTTTGCGTCGAAGCGCGGCTGGTTGACCACGAACACGGTGGCGCCCGCATTCCACGGCGCGAAAAAGCAGCTCCAGGCGTGCTTGGCCCAGCCGGGCGACGAGATGTTGAGATGGACGTCGCCGGGCTGCAGCCCGATCCAATACATAGTCGAGAGATGGCCGACCGGATAACTGCGCTGACTGTGCCGCACCAGTTTTGGTTTTGCGGTCGTGCCCGAGGTGAAATAGAGCAGCATCGGGTCGTCGGCATTGGTCGGACCGTCAGGCGCAAAACTCTCCGAAGCGTGCGCCGCCTCGTCATAGGCCAGCCAGCCGCTGGAGGCCGCGCCGACCACGATGCGGACGATACTCTCGGCACCGAGGCTTGCGAATTTCGCGACCTGATCCTCGGCAGCAATCACCGCCTTCGCCTTGCCGCGATCGAGCCGGTCGCGCAGCTCGTCGGCGGTGAGCAACGTGGTCGCGGGAATCACGACGACGCCGAGCTTCATCGCCGCCAGCATCGTCTCCCAGAGCGGAACCACATTGCCGAGCAGCAGCAAAAGGTGGTCGCCGCGCTTCAAGCCCTGCGCGCGAAGGAAGTTCGCGACCTGGTTGGAACGCTTTGAGAGCGCCGCGAAGGAGAGCTTGGTCTGCCGATCCTGCGCGGCATCGACGATCCAGAGCGCCGGACGGTCCTTGCTGTCCGCATTCGCCGCCAGCTCGGCGTCGAACCAGTCGAGCGCCCAATTGAAGGGAGCCGGATCGGGCCAGCGGAAGCCTTTGACCGCTGCGTCGAAATCCGTGCGGTGCTTGAGCAGAAACGCGCGCGCTTCCTGAAATGTCGTCATCAAGTGTTCCCGGCCAGCGCCCTAACGTGCTTGATAATTCCGGAAAAATCCACCCCGCCCTGCCCGGCGGCGTCGAAGGACTGATAGATCTCCTGCGCATGCTTGCCGAGCGGCGTCACCGCACCTGCCGCCTTCGCCGCGTCCTGCGCCAGCGTCAGATCCTTCACCATCAGCGCCGAGGCAAAGCCCGGCTTGTAGTCGTTGTTGGCTGGCGAGGTCGGCACCGGGCCCGGCACCGGACAATAGGTCGTCAGCGACCAGCACTGACCCGACGAGGTCGAGGCGACGTCGAACAGCGCCTGATGCGAGAGCCCGAGCTTCTCAGCCAGTGCAAATGCCTCGCTCACCGCAATCATGGAAATACCGAGGATCATGTTATTGCAGATCTTCGCGGCTTGGCCGGCGCCGGCGCCGCCGCAATGGACGATCTTCTTGCCCATATTCTCCAGCACGGGCTTGGCCGCCGCAAACGCACTCTCCTCACCGCCGCACATGAAGGTCAGCGTGGCACCCTTGGCGCCGCCCGTGCCGCCGGAGACCGGCGCGTCGACGGAGAGCACGCCGTGCTTGGCGGCGAGCGCATGCGCCTGCCTTGCGCTCTCGACGTCGATGGTCGAGCTATCGATGATCAGCGTGCCCTTGGCCATCGCGGGAACGACCTCGTTCCAGACGGAGAGCACGTGCTTGCCGGCCGGCAACATGGTGACGACCACGTCCGCGCCTTTCACCGCGCCCGCTGCGCTGTCGGCAATACCTGCGCCGTCGGCCTTGGCCTGGTTGCGCGAGGCCTCGACGAGATCAAACGCGACCACCTTATGGCCGGCCTTGACCAGATTGGCGGCCATGGGGCCGCCCATATTGCCGAGACCGATGAATGCGACCGTGGCCATTGTCGTTTCCTCCGCTTCAATATTCTAGTTGAACTTCAGCTCGTCGGCGCCGATTTCGGCGAAATATGGTGCCAGCATCTGCGGCGTCACATCCTCGATCCGCGGCGGCGACCAGGTCGGATTGCGGTCCTTGTCGATCACGGCGGCGCGCACGCCCTCGCGGAAATCGTCGCTGCGAAATACCTCCAGGGCGGCGCGATATTCGCGCACGAGACACTCTTCCAGGCTGGACGCCATGCGTGCGAGCCGCAAGAGCTTCAGCGTCACCACCATGCCGCGTGGCGATTTTTCGCCGAGCGTCTTCAACGTGGCGAGCGCAAACTCTGAGCCGTCGCGCTTGAGCGCCGCAACAATATCTTCCATGCGGTCGAAGCCGAACAGCGGGTCGATGATCGGCTCCTTCGCAGATACTGGTCCTGCTGTCTCGCCGGTCGCAAAGCTGTTGATGATCATGCTGACCTCGGCCGCAGTCGCATCGGGGCGCAGCTTCGTCAGGACGTTGCGCAGCTCCGGCAACTTCACCGCCGGCACGACCCAATCGGCGAACTTCGCATGGATCGCGTCCGGCCCGTTCATGGTCTGGCCGGTCAGCCCGAAATAGGTGCCGATCTCGCCCGGCGAATGCGACAACAGATAGGTGCCGCCGACATCGGGGAAGAAGCCGAGACCGACTTCCGGCATTGCCAGCTTCGTGCGATCCGTAACGACACGATGGCTGGCATGGGCTGACAAACCGACGCCGCCGCCCATCACGATGCCGTCCATGAAGGCGACATACGGCTTTGGGAACTTCTTGATCCGGGCATTGAGGATGTACTCCTCGCGCCACAGGATCTTGCCGAGGTCACCGTTGACCTTCGAGCTTTCCCAGAGTGTGCGGATGTCGCCGCCGGCGCACAGCCCACGCTCGCCGGCGCCTTCCAGCAGGATCACAGCGACGGCCGCATCGGCCTCGAAGCGGTCGAGCGCCTTGTCGATGTCGCGAAACATCTCCAGCGTCACGGCATTGAGCGCCTTCGGGCGGTTGAGGCGGATCACGCCGACTGCGCCCTCGACACGGGCGATCAGGTCGCCCTCTTCCACGCCACTCATGGTGCGCCCTCGATCAGCTTGCGCGCCACGATGAGCCGCATGATTTCATTGGTGCCTTCGAGGATCTGGTGCACGCGGAGATCGCGCACGATCTTCTCGATGCCGTATTCGCTTAAGTAGCCATAGCCGCCGTGAAGCTGGAGCGCATGGTTGGCGACCTCGAAGCCGACGTCGGTGCCGAAGCGTTTCGCCATGGCGCAGAGCATGGTGGCATCAGGATCCTTGCGATCCAGCGCCGCGGCTGCGCGCCACAAAAAGGTGCGGGCGGCCTCGAGCTCGATCGCCATGTCGGCGAGGCGGAATTGCAATGCCTGGAACTCGTCGAGGCGTTTTCCAAAGGCCTTGCGCTCCTTCATGTAGCTGCGCGCCTTTTCGAGCGCTATTTGCGCACCACCGAGCGAGCACGCGGTGATGTTGAGGCGGCCACCATCGAGGCCGGCCATCGCGATCTTGAAGCCGGCGCCCTCCTCGCTGAGGCGGTTGGCGACCGGCACGCGGGCATTCTCGAACATCACGGCGCGGGTCGGCTGCGCGTTCCAGCCCATCTTGCGCTCATTGGCGCCGAACGAGACGCCCGGCGTCTTGCCGTCGATGACGAGGGTCGAGATGCCTCCGGGACCATCGCCACCGGTCCTGACCATCGCGACCAGGAGGTCGGTGCCGCCGGCGCCGGAGATGAACTGCTTCTGGCCGTTGAGCACGTAGTGGTCGCCGTCGCGCACGGCACGGGTGCGCAGCGCCGCTGCGTCCGAGCCGGCGCCCGGCTCGGTCAGGCAATAGCTCGCGATCAGCTCCATGGTGCAGAGTTTTGGCAGCCATGTGTGGCGCTGGGTGTCGCTGCCATAGGCATCGATCATCCAGGACGCCATGTTGTGGATGGAGATGAAGGCCGAGGTGGTCGGGCAGCCCGTCGCCAGCGCCTCGAAGATCAGCGCCGCATCGAACCGCGTCATGGCGGAGCCGCCGACGTCGTCACGGATGTAGATGCCGCCCATGCCGAGCGTGGCGGCCTCGCGCATCACGTCGACGGGGAAATGCTTCTCCTCGTCCCAGCGCAGCGCCTGCGGCGCGATCTTCTCCGCCGCGAACACCAACGCCATGTCGCGAATTGCGATCTGATCCTCGTTCAGAGCGAACTGCATGACGTCGCCTACCCTTTGCTCCACCGTCGTTGCGAGCCAACGGGTCCGCGGGAAGCGCGGCCCGATGACAGGCTCCGCGAAGCAATCCAGCCTGTCTCCGCTGGATTTGCTTCGTCGCTACGCTCCTCGCAATGACGACTGGGCTACAGCCCTACTTCATCAGCGGGATCGAGAACTCCGCACCTTCCTTGACGCCGGACGGCCAGCGCGAGGTCACCGTCTTGGTCTTGGTGTAGAAGCGGACCGAATCCGGGCCGTGCTGGTTGAGATCGCCGAAGCCCGACTTCTTCCAGCCGCCGAAGGTGTAATAGGCGATCGGCACCGGGATCGGCACGTTGATGCCGACCATGCCGACATTGACCTTAGCCGCGAAGTCGCGCGCGGCGTCGCCGTCGCGGGTGAAGATGGCAACGCCGTTGCCATAGTCATGATCGGACGGCAGCGCCAGTGCTTCCTTGTAGTCGTGCGCGCGCACGACCGAGAGCACGGGGCCGAAGATCTCTTCCTTGTAGATCCGCATGTCCTTGGTGACGTTGTCGAACAGCGAACCACCGAGATAGAACCCGTTCTCGTAGCCCTGCATCTTGAAGCCGCGGCCGTCGACGGCGAGCGTCGCACCTTCCTTGATGCCGATGTCGATGTAGCTCTTGACCTTCTCGACCGCCTCGCGCGTAACCAGCGGACCGTAATCGGCCGAGGGATCGATCGAGGTGCCGATCTTGAGGCTCTCGACGCGCGGGATCAGCTTCTCCATCAGGCGGTCAGCAGTCGACTTGCCGACCGGGACGGCGACGGAGACGGCCATGCAGCGCTCGCCGGCCGAACCGTAGCCGGCGCCGATCAGCGCGTCGACGGCCTGGTCCATGTCCGCATCCGGCATCACGATCGCGTGGTTCTTGGCGCCGCCAAAGCACTGGCAGCGCTTGCCGGTTTGCGCGGCACGCTCATAGATGTACTGCGCGATCGGCGTCGAGCCGACGAAGCCGACGGCCTTGATGTCGGGATCGTCGAGGATGGCGTCGACCGCCTCCTTGTCGCCGTTGACGACGTTGAGGATGCCAGCGGGCAGGCCGGCCTCGATCATCAACTGGGCAAGCTTCATCGGCACGCCGGGATCGCGCTCCGACGGCTTGAGGATGAAGGCGTTGCCGCAGGCGATCGCGGGGGCGAACTTCCACATCGGGATCATCGCCGGGAAGTTGAACGGGGTTATGCCGGCGACGACACCGAGTGGCTGGCGCATCGAATAGATGTCGATGCCGGGGCCGGCGCCTTCGGTGTATTCGCCCTTCATCAAATGCGGGATGCCGCAAGCGAACTCGACGACCTCGAGGCCACGCTGGATGTCGCCCTTGGCGTCGGGCACGGTCTTGCCGTGCTCGCGCGCGAGCAGCTCGGCGAGCTTGTCGTAGTCGCGCTGGATCAGCTCCAGGAATTTCATCATGACGCGGCCGCGGCGCTGGGGATTTGTCGCGGCCCACTCCGGCTGTGCGGCGCGCGCGTTCTCGACGGCGGCGCGAACCTCGGCGTTGGACGCCAACGCGACCTTGGCCTGGACGTCACCGGTCATCGGTTCGAAAACGTCGGCGGTGCGGCCCGAGGTACCCTTGACCTCCTTGCCGCCGATGAAATGTCCGATTGAACGCATGGAATGATCTCCTTGGAAGTCGAGCCTGATCGCTGGAAGTCGAGCCTGATCGCTTTGACAAATCCTATCGACCTGCATTTTATAGGATTCAAGTCTGAGATATTGCACCATAGATGTGCGAAAATGCTGGATCAAGGCGCTATCGATTGGGACGACTTTCGCTTCGTGCTGGCCATCGTGCGGGGCGGCTCGGTGTCGGCTGCGGCAAAACAGCTCGGGGTCGATCATGCCACGGTGATTCGCCGCGTCGACCGGCTGGAGAAGCATCTCTCGGCAAAATTGTTTGACCGGCGCAAGACCGGCTATCTCCTCACCGAGGCCGGCCAGCGCGTCGCCGACAGTGCGGAAGCGATGGAATCGACCATCGTCGCCAATCAGGAGCAGGTCGGCGGCTCGGTCGCACGGCTGACCGGCACCGTGCGGATCGGCGCGCCCGATGGTTTTGGCACTGCCTTTCTGGCACCGCGGCTGGCGCCCTTTGCGGACCGTTATCCCGATCTGGACCTGCAACTTGTGGCCACCGCTCGGCTGTTCAGCCTCTCCAAACGCGAGGCCGACATCGCCATCAGCCTGACCATGCCGAAGGAAGGCCGCATCGTCGGCCGCAAGCTCCTCGACTACCGCCTCGGGCTCTATGCCGCGCCTGGCTATCTCGAACGTTTCCCAGAGATCACGTCGCGCCAGGACCTGCCGCAGCACCGTTTCGTCGGGTACATCGAAGAGCTGCTGTTCACGCCGGAACTCGACTATCTGCCGCAGGTGTCGCCGAAGATCTCCGCACGTTTCCGCAGCGCCAATCTGATCGCGCAGCTCAATGCAACGCTCTCAGGCTTCGGAATCGCGGTGCTGCCGCACTTCATGGCAAGCGACTACCCGCAGCTCGAAGCCGTACTGCCCGAAGAAATCTCGATCACGCGGACGTTCTGGATGTTGATGCACGCCGACAGCAAGGACCTCGCGCGGATCAGGGCCGTCGCAGATTACATCAGCGAGATCGTGGAGCGCGAGCGAGCGCTGTTTGCGGGGCGGTAACGTCGATTAGTCGGGTCCGAAGCACAACTGCCAGCTCCTCATGGTGAGGAGGCGCGAAGCGCCGTCTCGAACCATGCAGGCCCGTATCTCACCCGCGGCCATCCTTCGAGACGACCGGTTGGCGGTCTCCTCAGGATGAGGTCCCGAGGGGGTGTAGCTGGCACTAGTTCTGCTTCTCGCGCGCCTTCTTCGCGGCCGCGGCCTTCGGCTCACGCCGCGCGCCCTCAAGCGCGCTGTCCCGGCCCGCCTTCAGCACCTCGTCGGACAATTCGCTCGAGCCGGCGATGCGCGCCAGCAGCATGGTGCCGGCCATCGTGGCGAGCGTCGCAATCGCCTGTTTTCGTGCGGCCTTGCGCGGCATGTTCGGGATATAATCGGTCATCATCTCGATCATCTCGTCGAGCTTGCCGGCAAACGCCTTCCGCGTCTTCGGGCTCTCGCGGGCGATCTCGGCGCCGAGTGAGGGGATCGAGCAGCCATGGCCTGGATTGTCGCGATGCAGCGCGCAGAGATAGCTATCCGCGATCAGTGCCAAACGCTTCTCCGGCGCAGCCTCGCTCGTGAGCTTGCGCCAATGCTCCATCGAGCGATCCATGGCGTAGGCGAAGGACTCGATCACCAGCGCCTCGCGGGAATCGAAATGCGCGTAGAAGCCGCCGTGGGTCAGGCCTGCCTCCTTCATGAGATCGGCGACGCCGATGCCGTGGGCACCTTTTTCGCGCAGTCGCACCGAGGCCTTCTTCACGATGCGGTCGTGGGTTTCCTGCTTGTGTTCCCGGGAATAGCGCATGCGGATCTCATTGAATGTCGGAAATCATCTCATAACACGCGAACGTCGCGAACGGCGCATTAAATCGCAGTTAGATTGTTGCCGATCATGGAAAAGGTTGCGGTTGCATGCACCGCCAGCGCGCCCTTGCCGTCACGAACGAAACCTTCAGCGTAGCTGGTCTGGCGCCCCAGCTTGATCACCTTGCCTTCGGCCGAGATCAGGCCTGAACGGACCGAGAGCGGACGCAGGAAGGTCAGCTTCAGATCGAGGGTCACGGAGCCCTGCCCGGCCTCCAGCCGGGTCGAGATCGCGCACCCCATGGCTGTATCCAGCAGCGCCGCAGCGGTTGCGCCGTGCAAGAGGCCGACAGTATTTTCGAGATCTTCACGCGGCTCCAGTTCCATGACGATCCGGCCCGGCTCAACCACGGCCATGGTGAAGCCGATGAGTTTTGCGAAGGGCGGCGGCGGCAGGCGGCCGTCACGAATGCCCAGCATGGCGTCCACGCCCGACAGACCCATCGCCACCTTCGCAACCGGTGCAGGCATCTGCCAATCCACCACGCGCTCGCGCCGCTGGTCGGGCGAAAACAGGTCAAGATGGTCGGATTGGGTCATGACCGCCTCTTGTATGATTTACATCATACTATGTGGCGGACTTCGCCCTGGCAACTCCGCCCACCGCCCGCTTGACAAGCCGGGCGTTTCGGCCCGGAAGTGACCTCGACCCGGTGCGCCCTGCGCCTGTCCACCAAACCTCGAGATGCCACATGGAAATGCTCAACCACCATTGCGGCGTGACGCGTGATGCGCGCGGCGTCGTCCATGTCGCGATCTGCAACGCCGGCCCGCTCAACATCCTCGGCTCGCCCGTGACCGACGCCATGCGCGAAGGCTTGCAGCGGCTTGCCACCGACCACGCAATCCGCGTCGTGGTGCTGCGCGGCGAGAGCGAAAAGAGCATGATCGGCGGCGCGGACATCAAGGAGATGGCGAAACTCGACCAAAGATCGGCCGAAGCCTTCATCAGCCGCCTGCGCGATCTCTGCGAGGCGGTGCGCGCCTTCCCGGCTCCCGTGATCGCGCGCATGCCCGGCTGGTGCCTCGGCGGCGGCCTCGAGGTTGCCGCCGCCTGCGACTTCCGCATCGCCGCCCATGATGCGCATTTCGGCATGCCGGAGGTGCGCGTCGGCATCCCCTCGGTGATTCATGCCGCGCTGCTGCCGCGCCTGGTCGGCTGGGCCCGCGCGCGCTGGCTGGTGATGACGGCGGAGAACATCGACGCGCCGACGGCGCTCGCGTGGGGATTGGTCGACAAGGTTGCGCCGCAAGGCGGGCTGGATGCCGAGGTCGAGCGCGTCGTGCAGGCGTTGCTCGCATGCGGCCCCGAGGCGCTGCGATCGCAAAAGGCGCTGCTGCGGCAATGGGAGGAATTGCCGCTGACGGAGTCGGTCAATCTCAGTGTCAAGGTGTTCGGCGAGTCGTTCCTGACGGACGAGCCGACGCGGCTGATGCAGGCGTTCGTGAACCGGAAGCGATAGGGCTGTCGCCGCAATCGTCTCTGATTAGTAAGTCGCCGCCACGCCAAACGTGTCATGCCCCGGCTTGCCGCCTTCGCTAAAGCTTCGGCGGCCGAGCACCCTGACGGCCCGGCGTAGCCTTGGCGGAGCCGGGACCGGGCATCCAGGACGCCGCGGCTTCTCCGTATCCCACGACGGCCTCTGGAATACTGGATCACCCGCCTTCGCGGGTGATGACAATGTGCCTCGAAGAAGCACCTCCTCGAATCGAACGACTAAATCTCATCCGAACGACGACATTTTCTCATCCCTGGCGCGGTTGCATTTTTTGCGCCGCATCATATGATGAGCATAATCTTACTTATCCCCGCAGGGAGTTCGTCATGGCCGAAGCTGCCGATCCCGTCGTCATCGTCTCCGCCGCCCGCACCCCGCTCGGCCGCTTCATGGGCGAATTGTCGCCGCTCCCCGCGCACAAGCTCGGATCGCACGTAATCGGCGCGGCGTTGGAGCGCGCAAAACTCGCGCCTGAGAAGGTCGACGAGGTGTTCATGGGCTGCGTGCTGCCAGCCGGTCAGGGCCAGGCTCCGGCGCGCCAGGCCGCGCGTGCAGCAGGTCTCCCCGACGCCACGGGTGCGACCACCGTCAACAAGGTCTGCGGCTCCGGCATGAAGGCGACCATGCTGGCGCACGACATCATCCGCGCCGGCTCGGCCGAGATCGTCGTCTCCGGCGGCATGGAGAGCATGAGCAACGCGCCGTATCTTTTGGCCAAGGCGCGCGGCGGCTACCGCGCCGGCCATGACCGCATCATCGACCACATGATGATGGACGGGCTGGAGGACGCCTACGAGACCGGCCGCTCCATGGGCGATTTCGGCGAGGCGACTGCGGAAGCCTATCAGTTCACGCGCAAGGACCAGGACGCCTATGCGATGGAGACACTCAGTCGCGCGCGCAAGGCGGTCGAAGGCGGCGCGTTCAAGGCCGAGATCGCGCCGGTCACGCTCACCGAGAAAGCGGGTCCCCGCGTCATCGCCAACGACGAGCATCCGCTGAAGGTCGATCCCGCCAAAATCCCCGGCTTGAAGCCGGCGTTCCGCGCCAACGGTACCATCACGCCGGCGGCCTCCTCCGCGAACGCCGACGGCGCTGCCGCGCTCGTGCTGACCAAGCGCTCGCTCGCCGATCGGAGCGGCCTGCCGGTTCTGGCCGAGATCAAGGGCCATGCCACCCACAGCCAGGAGCCGCAATGGTTCACCACGGCGCCGATCCCGGCGATCCGCAAGCTGCTCGACAAGGTCGGTTGGAGCGCAAGCGATGTCGATCTGTTCGAGATCAATGAGGCCTTCGCCGTCGTTGCGATGGCGGCGCAGCGCGATCTCGGCATTCCCCGCGACAAGCTCAACACCAATGGCGGCGCCTGCGCGCTTGGCCATCCCATCGGCGCGACCGGCGCGCGGCTGATCGTGACGCTGCTTCATGCGCTGGAGGCGCAGAACCTCAAGCGCGGCGTCGCGGCGCTCTGCATCGGCGGCGGCGAGGCCACGGCGATTGCGGTAGAGCGGCTGGGGCACTGACGCAAGAAAGTCTGAAAACGAGGGAACTCTGTCATTTGCGACAGAAGCCGTCCGTGCCATCCTCGAACTGACGCCGGTCTCTTGCGACCGCCCGTCAACATTGAGGCCCAATGATCTCGAACTGGCTCGCGGCAGCACTTTCCCGCCGCAACATTCACTACGGCTGGGTGATGGTCGGCGTAACCTTCCTCGCCGCGCTGATCAGCGCCGGCACGGTCGGTGCGCCCGGCGTTTTCATCGTTCCCCTGCAAAACGAGTTCGGTTGGAGCACGGCCGAGATCTCCTCCGCGCTGTCGATCCGCTTCATCCTGTTCGGGCTGATGGCACCATTCGCCGCTGCCCTGCTCAACCGCTACGGCCTGCGCAACGTCACGCTCGCCGCCCAGCTGATCGTCGTCTCGGCGCTCGTGCTCTCGCTCGGCATGACCGAGGTCTGGCAGCTCGTCGCCCTCTGGGGCGTGGTGATCGGCATCGGCACCGGCATGACCGCCTTGGTTTTGGGCGCCACCATCGCCACGCGCTGGTTCGCAGCAAGACGCGGCCTCGTCGTCGGCATCATGACGGCGAGCGTCGCCACGGGTCAGCTCGTATTCCTGCCGCTGCTCGCAAGCCTCACCGAACGGTTCGGCTGGCGCCTCGCACTCGGCTTCGTCTGCATCATGCTCGGCGTCTCGGCGCTGGCAGTCCTGCTCGCGATGCGTGACCGGCCGAGCGATGTCGGCCTGCGCCCATTCGGCGACGCAGGGACCGCGCCGCTGCCCGCTCCGCCGGCCAGTCACGGCTCGATCACCGGCGTTGCGCTCGGCACGCTGCGCGACGCCTCGAAGTCGACTGCGTTCTGGATCCTGTTTGCGACCTTCTTCGTCTGCGGCGCCTCAACCAATGGTCTCGTCCAGGTGCACCTGATCCCGATGTGCCTCGATTTCGGCATCCCGCAGGTGCAGGCGGCAAGCCTGCTTGCGGCAATGGGCATCTTCGATTTCTTCGGCACCATCATGTCGGGCTGGCTGTCAGACCGCTACGACAATCGCTGGCTCTTGTTCTGGTATTACGGCCTGCGCGGGCTGTCGCTGATCTTCCTGCCCTTCAGCGATTTCTCGTTCTACGGCTTATCGATGTTCGCGATGTTCTACGGGCTCGACTGGATCGCCACGGTTCCGCCGACCGTACGGCTCACCGCGCAGAAGTTCGGGCCCGAGCGCGCCAACCTCGTGTTCGGCTGGATCTTTGCCGGCCATCAACTCGGCGCCGGCACCGCCGCCTTCGGCGCTGGCCTGTCGCGCACCGTCTATGAGAGCTACTTGCCCGCCTTCTTCGTCGCTGGCGCGCTGTGTGTGTTCGCTTCGGTCATCGTGCTGGCACTGTCGCGGCAACCCAGGTCGAACCCGCAAGCGGCGACGGCCTAGTACCTCATCGTGATGAAGCCGAACACCGCGGCATTGCCGAGGCGAGACGCCGCGCCGTAAAAGGCGACTCGCGGCTTCGCGGCGCTGGCAGTGACGCCGAGCCCCCGCGGAATTTGAGCTATATTCCCATTAGACTCCCGGGCACAAACGTGGACAATACCCCAGCACGTCACGTGCACAGTGCACACCAAAGATGCACCAGAGGAAACACATGCCGGCTGCCTTCCCGTCGTCCCCACCCGACATTCCAGCCACTCCTTTGACCACCGAAATGCGCGATGCGTTGCGCGCGATCGTGGGCCAAAAAGGTCTCATCGAGGACGAGCACGGCAAGCAACCGTTCGTGACCGATTGGCGCGGATTGCTGGTCGGCGGAGCCGGTGCCATCGTTCGTCCCGGCAGCACCGAGGAGGTCTCCAGGGTGGTCCGGCTTTGCCACGAGCACGGCGTCGCGATCGTGCCGCAAGGCGGCAACACCGGTCTGATGGGCGGGGCGACGCCCTGGCCTGCGCACACCGGCATCGTGTTGTCGCTCGGCCGCATGAACCGCATTCTGGAGGTCGATCCGGTCGGCTATTCGATGACGGTCGAGGCCGGCTGCGTGCTGCAGACGCTTCAGGAGACAGCAAGCGCACACGACAGGTTCCTGCCGCTCAGCCTCGGTGCCCAGGGCTCGTGCATGATCGGTGGCAATCTGTCGACCAACGCCGGCGGCGTGCAGGTGCTGCGCTATGGCAACGCCCGTAATCTCGTGCTGGGGCTCGAAGTCGTGCTGCCCAATGGCGAGGTCTGGGACGGATTGCGCGCGCTCAAGAAGGACAACACCGGCTACGATCTCAAGCACCTGTTCATGGGTGCCGAAGGCACGCTGGGGATCATCACCAAGGCCGTTCTCAAGCTATGGCCTGCCCCGAAGGACGTCTGCACCGCCTGGCTGGCGGTGCGCGATCCGCGCGCGGCTCTGGAAATCCTGTCCGAAGCCCACAGCGCCTCCGAAGACAATGTCGGCTCCTGCGAGCTGATGAGCCGCTCCGCCATAGACATGGTGCTGCGCCATATCCCCGGCACTCAGGATCCGCTCAAGGCAGATACGTCATGGTACCTCCTGCTCGAATGGTCATCCGCACGCCCACGCCGGGACGGCACCGAGGGCATGTCCGAGAAGATGGAGCAGTTTCTCGCCGATCAGCTCGAGGCCGGTCGCGTGCGCGATGCAGCGATCGCACACACGGTCAGCCAGTCGCGCAAAATGTGGCGCATCCGCGAGGGTGTCGCCGAGGCCTCCCGGGCCGAGGGACCGGGACTGAGCTACGACGTATCCGTTGCGATCTCCAGGATTCCCGAGTTCATCGATCTGGGACTCAAGGCCGTGCTCGGCATTCTCCCCACCATCCGCCCCTATCCGCTCGGACATATCGGCGACGGCAATCTGCATTTTTCATTCATGGGGCCGCTCGGCATGGATCAGCAGACGCTGACCCAATACAAGGGCGTCATCACGCGGGCCGTGAACGATCTCATCACCTCCATGGGGGGCTCGATCTCGGCGGAGCACGGCATAGGCATCGACAAGCTCGACGAGCTCAGTCACTATCGCTCGAAGACCGAGCTCGACATCATGCGCACCATCAAGCGCGCGCTCGATCCGCAGAACATCATGAATCCCGGCAAGGTGCTGCGGCTGTGATCGACGCTGCGCCCGGCGCCAATCAATGGTCCAGCATGGGCGGGTCGCAAAGGTGGCGCGACCTGTCCATGGTCTTGTCGAGAGTATAGTGTCCGCCGTCCTCAAGCCATCGAACCGCCGCGCGGGTTGACGATCGTATACCCTCGCAATGAACGCGCATGGATTCGCGTCGCGCGCCCGCCCGAGTTGGCGTCATAGGCCATCCAGACGTCGCCCCCGAGGTGCTGCTCCAGGACGAAAACGTGTCCTCGTCGTGCAGCAACCATTCCTGGTGCGGGTGATGTCCGCCGAAAGCGCAGCCAATTGGCCGCAAGATTCAATTCCGGCACGATACGGCCGAACACGCGCAGAGCCGCGCCGCAGCCGCAGAAGGACGAAGGGCAACCGGCCGGACGGCCACCGATAACGCGCGCGCCGGATACACCGGAGACGGTCGCCGGCGTGGCGGCGCCCCCTGCATCAGTCACTGTCAGTTGCGTCGAGCGGTAGGCTTGTAGAGAAGACCTGGAATTGAGTGAAGATCTGGAAATCAGTGAGGACCTGGAAGTCCGCTCGTTTCGCGTTCTCGAATACGAGAAGTCGCAGGGCATGGTGACATTGCATTCAGTGGCTTGATGAATGCGATAAGGCCGGGCTTCCGAAGCGACAGAACCTAGAACAACGAAGACGCACGCAGAAAATACTCGCTTGAACATTGCAGGACTCCAAATGAGAGACCCTGCCCCGGACAACGAGAAACCAATAACAGTTTGGCTGAAATGGGCCTAAAGAGCGGCCAAAAATGGCTGGATTGCGCGACACAACCTGCAATCGTCGTCGCCTACACGTAGCGGCTGAGATGATTAACTCGCAGCGCACGAATGCCCGCCCAGCAAGTCAAGCTTGCGGCATGCAACCAAGTCCCGTCCGCAACTGGAGCGTTGCGGAGGCACTTGATTGGCCAACGTCCGGTGCGCACCCTGCCGCTCACTGCATCATCGCCGCCGCGATCTTCTCCGCGGTCATTAATACCGGAAAATTGGTGTTGGCGCATGGCACCACCGGGAAGATCGACGCGTCGACGACGCGCAGGCCCTGCACGCCCTTGACGTGGCCCTGGTTGTCGACCACTGCCATCGGATCGTCGTCCCGGCCCATGCGGCATGAGCACGAGGCATGCCACACGCCGATGGTCGCCTTGCGCACGAAAGCTTCCAGCGCCTCGTGGTCGTTCATCACCTGATCGAAGGTAAAACCCTCGACCACGAAATTGTCGATCATGTAGTGACGCAGCGCCGCCGGGCCGTCCATCAGAGCCGCGGCGATCGTGGTGAGAATTCTGTTTTTGGTATTGACCACGCCGATCTTGCGGACGCGGTCGGTGTAGGCGGCCGGGAACGGCTTGTCGGTCACCTTCCTGACGACTTCGCTCATCTGCACCGCCGCCATCTTGCGGAAACCGCTCATGAGGCGATCGAGGTCGCGCCGGTCGGACAACAAATTGAACTCGACGATCGGCTCCGCTGAGGGATCGCGCGAGGTAAGCTTGACCTGCCCGGTCTCGGAATAGGTCTTGTTGACGAAGGTAAGGAGCGAGCCGATCTGCGCGCCGACCGCGTGCCAGGCCGATTTGCTGATGACGACGACGAACATGTCGCCTTTCGGCACGCCCGGCAGCCCGGAGGAATATCGCAGCCCAAGCTGCATGTGGCGCCTGGTGTGCTCGTTCATGCGCGCGCCGCGGCGAACGAAGGACGACAGCGAGATCGAGGGATGATCCATCAGGCGCTGGCCGACGCCTTGCAGCCCCATCAGCACGGGAATGCCCAGATCCTTGAGGTGACCGACCGGGCCGATGCCGGCGCGCAAGAGATGCGCTGGCGAATGGATGGCGCCGCTGGAGAGAATGATCTCGCGACCGCGAAATTCTTGCTCCCGTCCATCGATCACAGCTTTCACGCCGACGCATTGCGTGCCCTCGAACAGCAGCTCCCGAACCTGCGTGTTGGTGGAGATCGTGAGGTTGGCGCGTTTACGGGTGTCGCGATCGAGATAGCCCATCGCGGCCGAAACGCGCTGCTCGGTTTGGTTCGAATGCGTCACCGGGAAATAGCCGTCGACGAACTCGCCGTTCTGGTCCGGCACGAACTGATGGCCGGCCTGCTGGAAGGCCGCGGCGAAGGCCTGTGAATGCCGCGTCCAGTGCTCCCTCGGGATACGGCGGACCGGGATCCTGCCGTCCTTGCCGTGGTACGGTCCGTCGAAATCGAGGTCCCGCTCGACTTTCTTGAAGAAGGGCAGCACGTCGTTCCAGCTCCAGCCCTCGGCGCCCCGCGCCTGCCATTCGTCGTAATCGGTCGGCGCGCCGCGATTGGCCATCTGACCATTGATCGACGAGCCGCCGCCGAGCACGCGCGCCTGCTCGTATTTGCGTAAAGGAGGACGTTCCTCGTTCGGATTGTTGTGGCTGACAACTTGCGTCGTGACCTTGAGTTCGGTCCAGTGGAAGCGCGGATCGAAATACGCAGTGCCCGGATAGCTGTCCCTGATCTCGGCCGGCTCGTTGCCGGGTGGTGTGTCCTGTCCGGCTTCGCACAGCAGGACCTTGCTGGCGTTTCTTGCGGAGAGCCGGTGGGCCAGCACGGACCCCGCCGAGCCGCCGCCCACGATAATGAAGTCATACACGATTGGCGCGTCCTCTCGTTTTTGCCGGGGAAGCGTAGCGCGTTCTTGTTTTGAGGTCACGCCATGGCTGCCGCGACAAGATTGTCGCGCAGTCGCGACGATGGCTGAACGTCACGGCCTGATCGAAAAGTTCTCCGGCGGCCCTGGCTTGCGCAGCGGCTCGGCGAGGCGCGCGAACTCGCACAGCAGCGACCGCGTCTTTCTGGGATCGATGATCTCCTCGATCCAGAATTTTTCGGCAGAGCGGAACGGCGAACGCAGTTTGTTGAGGCGCTCCTCGATCTCCTTCAGCTTCGCGGCCTTGTCCTCGACCGCGTCGATATCGGCGCGGTAGGCGGCTTCGATGCCGCCCTCGAGCGGGAGCGAACCCCAATAGGCGGACGGCCAGGCGTAGCGGATCGAGAAACGATCGGCGGGCTGATGCACGACGCCGGCCACGCCGAAGGCGTTGCGCAGGATCATTGTGCACCAGGGCACGGTGGTCTGGTTGACTGCGGCCATGGCGCGGACGCCGTGGCGGATGGTGGCCGCCTTCTCCGCGTCGAGGCCGATCATGAAGCCCGGGCAGTCCATGAGATAGACGATCGGCAGGTGGAAGGTCTCGGCGAAGTCGACCCAGCGCACCACCTTCTGGCAGGCATCCGCCGTCCAGGAGCCGCCATAGTGAAAACTGTCGCTGGCGAGCAGCAGCACCGCCCTACCCTCGAGCCGGGCAAGACCGACGATAACAGGCTTACCGAAGTTCTTTGCGACCTCGAAGAACGAGCCCGTGTCGACGACGGCGTCGATGATCGGGCGCATCTTATAGACCTGCTTGCGGTTGCGCGGCACCGCGTTCAGCAGCGCTTCCTCGGCGCGTTCCGGATCGTCGGTGCACGGCAAGGTCGGCGGCAGCTCGTACACCGAGGACGGCAGATAGGACAGGAAGCGCCGCGCGCAGGCAAACGCCTCCTCCTCGGTCTCGACCGCATGATCGACCGCACCGGCGCGAGTCTGGATGTCGGCGCCGCCAAGTTCTTCCTTCGAGAGGTCCTGCCCCAGCGCCTTCACCACCGGTGGGCCCGCAACGAACATCGCGGACTTTCGGGTCATGATGGAATAGTGGCTGGCGGCGAGACGCGCAGCACCGAGCCCCGCGACCGACCCGAGGCCGAGCGCGACGACCGGTACGCGCGACAAATTCTCCGTCGTGAAGCGATACCACCGCGTGCCACCGATGCCGCCCGGCAGATTGGCCGCGCCCTTGGTCTCGATGGTCTTGACCGAGCCGCCGCCGCCGGAGCCTTCGATGATGCGGATAATGGGCAGCCGGAAGTCGTGCGCCATTTCCTCCGCCATCAGCGGCTTGGCCGAGATCGACGCGTCCGCCGAGCCGCCGCGCACCGTGAAATCGTCGCCGACCACGACCACGGTGCGGCCGTCGACGCGTGCGCGACCGAACACGCAGTTCGCCGGCGTCAGCTTCTGCAACTCGCCGCTGGAATCGTACTCACCGATGCCGGAGACCGCACCGATTTCGTGAAAGCTGCCTTTGTCGATCAGTCCGCCGATTCGCTCCCGAACAGTCAGCCGGCCCTGGTCATGCTGTCGCTTGACCTTGTCAACGCCGCCCATCTCCCGCGCGAAGGCTTCGCGCCGGGCTAGCTCGTCGAGTTCCGGCTTCCAGTTCATTCACTCCCTCCGAGTTGATCGGCTTGTTCTTGTTATGCACGGCTATGGCGACCGGTCTACGCGAGATACGGTTGTTGAAGGCATCGCCCTCCGCGCCTTCCATCAGGCTGCCGAGCGAGCGGCCGAGCGCGAGCATCAACGGGGCGACTTCGTCATGCAGCCGTTGCTCGTCATACATTGCGGCCAAAAGACCGATCGTGACGACCACGAAGGTCTGATACTGCGGCGACCAGATCGGCACAGCGAGTCCGTTGATGTGCGGGCTCCAGAGGCCGCAGGCTACGACATAGCCGCGCTCGCGCAGCGATTGCCGGTTGGCCTCGATGCGGGGTTTGAGAATCTTCGCAGCCTCGGGCGCTTCCCGCTCCATGTCCGCAATGAAGGTGTCGCCCATCTCGGGCGCGAGCGCCGCAGTGTAGGCCGCGCCCGCGGCGGTCGAAGCCATCGAGATGCGGCTGCCGGTGCCCTCGTGCAGGCCGAGTGCGGTCGCTGAGCGCGCGAACTGGAGATAGACGAGATGGAAACGATCGGGAACGACGAAGCCGACCGTGCCCGGAACCTGCTCGGCGACTTCCTGAAGCCGCTGGCGGATCATGCTGCGCAGCTGCGCGCCCTTCATCATCGAAGCGCTCATCGCCACCGCGCTCGGGCCGATGCGATACTTCTGGTCGCGCGGCAGATACACAAGCTGACCCATGCGGGTCAGCGTGTGCGTGAGCCGCGACACCGTCGAGCGCGGCAGGCCGCAGCGATTTGAAATCTCGAGATTGCCGAGCCTGCTATCGTGGCCCTCGAAGCATCGCAGCACGTCGAACGCGCGCGATACCACCTGGATGACATCACCCTCACCGGCATCGCCGGCGAGCGCACCTTGCCTACTCAACCGCTCCGAACGTCGTCCCATGATCCCTACCGTTTGTTCCGCTGTGCGGAATTAAATTCCACTTGCAGACGACGCTACCTCAGGCATTTTGCGACGACAACAAAAAGGCGATGGCATGCCAGAAATTAAAATCGTTACCGAAGTCGCGGGCCGTGTCTGCGCGACTCCCGTGCAAGTTGGAGGAACCGTCGCGGATGGCGATGACGTTGTGGTGGTCGAAGCCATGAAGATGGAGATACCGGTGCCATCGCCCGCGAGCGGCACGATCACATCGCTGCTGGTGAAGCTCGACGACGTCGTTGCCGAGGGACAGGCGATCGCGATTGTCGCGAGCTGACTGCATAATCCGTCACTTCCGCGACAATCTGTCAGTCTCATTGCGGCATTCGCGAGACGGCGTTGCCATCGCCTGATCCCGGTGACATGATCCGATTCAAGCAAAAAGTTTCTTCGCGGCAAACGCGAGGATGAAGGAGGGAAACATGCTTCGTGGGCTGCTCGTGCTCGCGCCTGCCTTGGTGGCGGGCATTTCTTTTGCGTCTACACGCTATGCGTTCGCCGAGGACATCAAGCTGCCGGCGACATTGACGTTCACCGCCTATGACACCGGCACTGCCGGCTTCAACATAGCAGTCGGCGTCGGCAAGATGATGAAGGACAAATACGGCACCGACGTGCGCGTGCTCCCCGCCGGCAACGACGTCGCCCGCCTCGCGCCGCTCCGCGCCAAGCGTGCGGCCTCCGCGGCGATGGGATCTGGCACCTATTTCGCGCAGGAAGGCGTATTCGAGTTCGGATCGAAGGAATGGGGACCGCAGCCGCTCCAGATCCTGCTCTCAACCGTCGACTGCAATTGCGGCTCGCTCGCCGTCGCCGCCGACACCGGCGTGAAGGAGCTGAAAGATCTCAGGGGCAAGCGTGTCGGCTTCGTCGTCGGCTCGCCGGCGCTGAACCAGAACTCGCTCGCAGTGCTCGCCTTCGCGGGGCTGACGCAGAAGGATGTCAAGGTGGTCGAGTTCGCCAGCTACGGCGCGATGTGGAAAGGCCTGATCAACAACGACGTCGATGCTGCCTTTGGCACCACCATCACCGGTCCTGCCAAGGAAGCCGAGACTTCGCCGCGCGGGCTGATCTGGCCGCCGCTCCCCGCCAAGGACAAGGAGGGCTGGGCGCGGATGCAGAAGGTCGGCTCGTTCTTCTTCCCGCAGCTTGCGACCTGCGGCGCCGGCATCTCGCCGGACAAGCCGGTCGAGCTCGGCAACTATCCCTATCCGATCTTCGTCGCCTATGCCTCGCAACCGGCCGATCAGGTCTATGCGATCACGAAGACGATGATCGTGAACTACGACGCCTACAAGGATTCCGCGCCGGGCGCCGGCGGGCTTGCCGCCGACCGGCAAACCAAGAACTGGGTGGTGCCGGTGCATCCCGGCGCGGTGAAGGCGCTGAAGGAAGCCGGACAGTGGACCGACGCGCAGGAAGCGCACAATAACAAGCTGATCAACCGGCAAGAGGTGCTTGGCGCAGCGTGGGCGGAGTACGGCAAATCCAATCCGCCATCGGATGACAAGGCGTTCCTCGACGGCTGGATGAAGGCCCGCGCCGCTGCGCTCGCTAAGGCCGACATGCCGAACGGCTTCGAGGATTAGAACAGGATCATGTCTTCTACTTCAGTCTCCACCGGCCCGCAGGACGAGGCCAAGCGGATCGTGTTCGACGATCCGCACGGCGCCGCCGCCAACATGCAGGAGGCGGAGGTCACGCGCGTGCGCACGTTGCGCGGCGCCTGGCGCTGGACGTTGGTGGTCGCGACGGCGGCAACCATCCTGCTCTGCATCAACCAGCAATTCTCGCTGCGCTTCTTCGTCGGCTACACCCAGCTCAACACCGAATACTTCTATCTTCTGATAGCGTTGATGCTGCCGTTCACCTTCTTGATCTTCCCTGGGACTGAACGCGCGCCGCTCGACCGGATTCCCTGGTACGATCTCGTCTTGTTCGTCGCGACCTTCGCGGCGGCGCTGATGCTAATGTCGAACGTACGCAAGGCGGCTGAGGCCGGCTGGGAGTTCGGCGGCGCGCCTAACGGCGTGATCGCGGCGGGCCTCGTGATGTGGGTGATGCTGATGGAGGCGCTGCGCCGCACCGGCGGCTGGAGCCTGCTGCTGAGCGTCCTGCCCTTCACCGTCTATCCGCTGTTCGCCGAGGCCGGCTGGCTCGGCCCGTTCCGCGGCACACAATCGACGCTCGAGCAAGCAACCGCCTACCACGTGCTCTCCGGCGAGAGCCTGCTCGGCATTCCCATTCAGGCTTTCGCCGACACCGTGATCGGCTTCCTGGTGTTCGGCACGGCGCTGATGATGACGGGGGCCGGAAAGTTCTTCATCAATCTCGCCTTCGCACTGTGCGGCACCTTCCGCGGCGGGGCGGCGAAAGTCTGCATCTTTGCCAGCGGCCTCCTCGGCATGATGTCGGGCTCCATCATCTCCAACGTGCTCACCGCCGGCACCATGACCATTCCTGTCATGAAGAAGAGCGGTTTTCGCGCGTCCTATGCCGGTGCGATCGAGGCCTGCGCCTCGACCGGCGCGGTGCTGGCGCCGCCGGTAATGGGCGCGACCGCCTTCGTGATCGCGCAGTTCCTTAATGTCAGCTACGCCGATGTCGCGATCGCCGCGATCATTCCGGCGACGCTCTACTACATCGGCCTGTTCATGCAGGTCGACGCCTACGCCGCGCGCCACGGGCTGAAGGGGATTCCGCGCGCCGAGCTGCCCCGCATCATGGATACGATCAGGGAGGGCTGGTATTACGTCTTCGTCATCGCACTTTTGATCGTGATGCTGCTCTACTTCAAGCGCGAGAGCCACGCGCCGTTTTACGCCACCGCGCTACTGCTGGTGCTCAACCAATTCTTCTCCAAGGACACGCGCTGGACGTTTGCGACCATCGGCAAGTTCCTCGAGATCAACGGCCGCACCTTCGTCGAGCTGGTCGGCATCCTCGCCGGCTGCGGCCTGCTGATCGGCGCGTTCTCGATGACCGGTGTGGTGTCGAGCCTTGCCAACGACCTCCTGCACATTGCCGGCGACAATGCTTTCCTGCTGCTCGGCATGTGCGCGCTCACCAGCCTGATCCTCGGCCTCGGCCTGACGACGACGGCCTGCTACATCTTCCTCGCCATCCTGGTCGCGCCCGCGCTGGAGAAGCTCGGGCTCAATCGCATGGCCGTGCACATGTTCATCTTCTATTGGGGCATGCTGTCGTCGATCACGCCGCCGGTCGCCATCGCCTCGTTCGCGGCCGCAGGCATCGCCGGCTCGCCGGCGATGAAGACCGGGTGGGAATCGATGTGGGTCGGCAGCATCATTTACTTCATCCCCTTCTTCTTCGTGCTCAATCCGGCGCTGGTGCTGCAAGGGCCAAGCCCATACCTCGCCGGCCTCGGCCTGATGGGGCTTGCCGCGTTCGGCACGCTGTTCATCTGCGGCGGCATCCAGGGCTACCAGCCCTTCGTCGGCGACCTTCGCGGCGCCGGCGCGCTGGAATGGCCGATCCGTGTCCTGCTGGTGATCGGCGGCTTCGTGGTCGCGACGCCCGGCGGCGGGATCATGCCGCTGTCGCAGATGCAGGTGACGCTGCTTGGCCTTGCGATCCTCGTGCCCACGACTTTGCTCGCGCTTCTCCTGGTTCGCCGGCATACCATCGTGCCGGACGGGTTGCGCGCGCCCTGATTGCGTTGCACAAGTGAGGCGATGAAGCCGCACTCGCCCGCCGCCTCCGCCTGGACCCGCTCGAAACCGCCCTTGCTGCGGTTTCTGAACAATTGCCTCAACGAATTCTCTGCCGACACCTCAGGCAGCGTTGCCGACTACATCCCCGAGCTGGGCAAGGCCGACCCTGCCCATTTCGGCATCAGCCTCGCGACGCTGGACGGGCATGTCTACGAAGTCGGCGACAGCCGGGTGCCCTTCACCATCCAGTCGATGTCAAAACCGTTCGTGTTCGCGCTGGCGCTGGACCTTTTGGGAGCAGGCAAGGTCGAAAGCGCGATCGGCGTCGAACCTTCCGGCGATCCCTTCAACTCGATCCGGCTCAATTCGGAGAACCATCCGTTCAACCCGATGGTCAATGCCGGCGCAATCGCCTGCACGGGGCTGATCTACGACAGCAAGGGCGCGGGCGCTTTCGAGCAGATCCGCCTTGCGCTCAGCCGTTTCGCCGGACGCGATCTCGCTCTCGATGAGGCCGTCTATGCTTCGGAAAGCCAGACCGGCGACCGCAACCGGGCCATCGGCTACCTCCTCAAGACCAACGCCGTGATCTCCGACAACGTCGCGGCCGTGCTCGACGTCTATTTCCGGCAATGCGCCGTTCTGGTCACGGCGCGCGACATCGCGGTGATGGCGGCCACGCTCGCCAATCGCGGCATCAATCCGGTCACCGGCGAGCAGGTGCTGACGCCCTACGCAATCTCGCGTACGCTCTCCGTGATGACCTCCTCGGGCATGTACGATTATGCCGGCGAATGGATCTACCGGATCGGCATTCCCGCCAAAAGCGGTGTCGGCGGCGGCATCCTCGCCGCACTCCCTGCCCGGCTCGGCCTCGGCAGCTATTCGCCCAAGCTCGACAAGCACGGCAACAGCGTGCGCGGCATCAAGGTTTGCGAGGCGCTGTCCTCGCATTACGATCTGCACATGCTCAACCGCAGCGACGACGCACGCAACGCCGTCATCGCTGATTACGACATCGGCAGGAGCCCGTCGCGACGCGTGCGCCGGCCCCAGGAGCGCGAGATTCTTTCCGCGCATGAGCAGGAGGTGCGGGTCATCGAGCTGGTCGGAACACTGTCGCTGTCGGCCGTCGACTACGTCTCGCGCCGGCTTGCAGGCCGTCCGCGGCCGCAATTCGTGATCTTCGATCTGCATCGCGTCCCCTCCACTACGCGCGCCGGAGCGCGGCTAATCGCCGAAACGTTCGAAGAGCTCGCCGCACTCAACGTCACGGTGGTGCTGTCGGGCGTCAGGCGCGCCTCCAAGGAATGGGACAGCTTGCGGGAATGGACGGCGGAGCTGAAGAACGTCCGCGACTTCTACCTGCTCGACACCGCGATCGAATGGGCCGAAGACCAGATCGTCTACCGCTATGGCGGCTCGATCGACTTCCACGAGACCACCGAGCTTACCGAGCAGCCGCTGCTCGCGGGGCTGAGCGAGGACGAGCTGAGCGATCTCGCCGCAATCTGCACCGTCAGGACTTATCCGTCCGGCGCCAAAATCGTCACGACCGGCGATCCCGCCGATGCCGTGTTCTTCCTCCGCAGCGGCGCGGTCCACGTCACGCTGCCCGATGGCGTCAGGCTGGCAACGCTCACCGCAGGCATGGCCTTTGGTGAGATGGCGCTGCTGGAAGCAACGCGGTCCGCCGACGTATTCGCCGACATGGCGGCGACCGCGTTCGAGGTGGCCTTGAAGGATTTCGAGCGCTTCCGCGAGCAGCACCCGCACGCCAGCGAGCGCATCATGCGCAATCTGGCGCAGCTATTGGCCGACCGCCTGATCGTGGCGAACGCGAAGGTGGATATTTTGACGTCGACGTAGCGCTGGGCGCGGTTCTTCACCTCTCCGCGACGGGGAGAGGTGATCCGAACCGGCTCAGCGGCTCGCGGCCTCGCTTAGGCGCCGGTTGATCCTGGCTGCGCTCGCCTTGAGCACGTCGGATGGCTGCTGGCCTGTGGCCGCACACAGGCAAGCCCAGTAGTAGACGACATCGCCGAGTTCATCGACGAGACCCGCCTGATCCAGCCAGCCGTCGCGGAGCAGCTTCTTGATGTGATCGGCGACCTCGCCGGCTTCGCCGGCAAGGCCGAGGCCGAGATAGGACAGCCGCTCGTTGGACGGATGCTCTTCGACTTTCCCAATGCGCGCGGCCCAAGCCGCATATTCATCGATCGTCATCGGCATCCCTCGCCGCTCCTAAGGATCAGCCCACCACTTCCGTGACCGGCTGAAGATCGATCTCGAAGGTTTCCAAAAACTTTGATGTCATGATGTAGAAGCCGACCGAGAGCTGGAGCTCGATCAGCGCGGCCGGTGTCAGCTTCGACGCGATCGCCTTGAAGGTCGCGTCCGTCGGTTTGTTCGATTTCACGATCTCGTCGGTGAACGCGAGCGCGGCGCGCTGCACCTCGTTGAAGCAACTCGCGGCCTGCCAATTCTCAAGCGCCTCGTTCTGCTCGTCGGTGACCCCGACATTCTTGCCGATGCGCTTGTGCGCTACGATCTCGTAGGGCGCCTCGCACAGAATGCCGGTGCGTGTGATTGCAAGCTCGCGCACCACCGGATCGAGCTCACCTTTGTGGCGGATGGCGCCTCCCAAGCGGCAATACTGCTCGAAATAGCTCGGTGAGTGCGCCATCATGCGGAAAATGTTGGCGTTGCGATTCTTGTCGAGGATTTCGCGGGTGCGGTCGGAGGCCTTGGACGGGTCGCTGTAATTGATGCGGGCCATGATTTTCCTGAAGTCTTCTCGGAGATTTTGATGCTTTTTGTCGTTGCCGGCGAGAGCTCCCCGAAACTCTATTCTTGCGCTGACGCAGGAGCAACATCATCGAGTCAAATTGCCGCCGCATTGCTGATCAACCTTGACACAGTCGATATTCGCCGCGTGGGGACAGATCGCGGCGGATACTCGTAAGTGGGGTGTTCCGAGTAAAACAATTGGCCGTCGGGTGCGCAAGCCGCGCAACGATGAGTCACGCCCAAGTCTAGGGAGAAAAAGGCATGAAGGAAGCCACCAAGGGGGCGGCCTCGGGAGCGCTCGCGCATATGCTGGCCGTGACGGCCATGCTCGTCATCGCCAGCATCTTGTTCTACGGGCGTTAGAGCATGATCCGGAAAATTGTAGCGGTTTTCCCTCGCGACAAGCGCGGAACGCGTTTTCGCGGAGATCATGCTCAAACAATAACCTAAGGCGCGATGACGATTTATCCTAATCTCATCGCGCTTTAGTTGGAGGTTTAGAGTTTTCGTCATTCCGGGGTGGCGCCTCGCACAGCGCCAGGCCCAGAATCCCGTTCCAGGCCCGGTCCTTTGGACCGCCCCCGAATGACGAATCCCGCTTCTCTCTCACGCCTCTTTGGTGAAGAACGGCACGAGCTTTCCGGCAAAGAGCCTGAAGCTCGCGGTGACAGAATCGCCGATGGCCAGCCCGGTCTCGCCGTGCGCCATCAGGCGAAAACCCTCATCGCAATCGACCAGCAGGATGTTGTAGGGCACGTGCGCGCGCGTCTCCGGCGTCGCAGCGCGGCAGACCAGCGAGATCGCGTAGACCCTGCCCTTGCCGCTGGCGCGCTCTTCGTGCGGATCGGACACGCCGCAAGCGGCGCAGAAGGCGCGGTGGAAATACTGCACATGGCGGCAGGCGGCGCAGGTTTGATAGGTGATAGCCTGTTCGCCCTTGGTCCAATCGCCCAGACGCTCGCTCATCGCACCCGCTCCAGGAACATGCTTACATGGGACGACAGCACGCCGCCGTCGCCGTGCAAGAGCGCGATTGAGGCATCGCGCACCTGCCGATTCGCCGCCCGTCCCGTCATCTGCAGATGCGTCTCGACCAGATGCGCCATGGCGCCCCCGACGCCGCAATGGCCATAGCTGAGCAGGCCGCCATGGGTGTTCAGCGGCATCGCGCCATCACGGTTGAAATGGCCTGATCGTACACGGGCCGCAGCCTCGCCGCGGCCGGCGAGGCCGAGGTCCTCCAGCAGCATCGCGAGCGTGATCGTAAAGCTGTCGTAGATGGCGGCGTAGCGCACGTCCGAGATCGCAAGGCCCGTCGCCTCCTTGGCGCGCGCGATCGATATTTCCGCGCCGAGTTCGCTGAGGCCGGGTGCGGCCGTGACATGCTGATGGGTGTGGGCCTGCGCGCAGCCACGGATGCGCACGCCCGCCTCCCCGGTCCGCTCGCCGCTAACGATGAATGCAGCGCCGCCGTCGGACACCGGACAGCAGTCGAGCAGCTTCAGCGGCATCGCCACCGGTTTCGAGGCCATAACGTCGGCGACCGTGATGGGATCATGGAATTGCGCGCCAGGATGGGTGCACGCATGCTTACGCATCAGCACCGCGAACTCGGCGAGATCCTCTTCGGTCACGCTGTATTCGTGCATATAGCGGGTGGCGACCAGCCCATAATAGGCGGGAATGGTCGGGCCAAGCGGCACCTCGTAATCGGGATGGCCGACCTGCGCCAGCGCCTGGATCGAGGCGTCGCGGCTCTGGCCCGTAAGGCGGTTCTCGCCGGCGACCACGAGCACGTGGCGCGCGAGGCCCGCCTCGACGAGGTGATGTGCGAGCATCGTCATCGCGAGACCCGTGGCGCCGCCAACCTGAACGGCGTGGGCGTAAGCGGGGCGGATGCCAAAATGCTCGGCGAAGACGGTCGCTAGCATGATGTGCGGCGAGACGGTGGAGTAGCCGCAGAGGATGCCGTCGATCTCGGCGCGCTTCAGCCCGGCATCGTCGAGCGCAGCTTGCGCAGCCTTGCTCATCAGGTCGAGCGAGGATGCACCTTCGTGCTTGCCGTAAGGCGTGAGGCCGACGCCGGTGATGAAGCTCATGGGTCTCACTTTTCCTCTTCGTTATTCCGGGGCGATCCGAAGGGCCGAACCCGGAATCTCGAGGATCCGGGTTCTCGCTTCGCGAGCCCCGGAATGACGGATGAGAGAGCCGTGGTCATCGTCGTTTCCCTACTCCGGCGCCGATCCGGTGACGCCATCGCGGATCATGGCAGCGATCTCGTCGGCGGAATAACCGATCTCGCGCAAAATTTCCGCGCCATGCTCGTTGAGCCGCGGCGCGAGCCGAACCGGCACCGCCTCGGTCTCCGACCAGGTGGCCGTCACCTTCATGCTGCGGATCGGCCCCTCGGTCGGATGGTTCACGACCGGGAAGAAATTCGTCGCTTCCAGATGTGGATCGTGCAGGATCGATGCGAGGTCGTGCATCGGCATCACCGGCACGTCGGCCTTGGTCAGCAGGTCGATCCATTCGGCCGTGCTGCGCGTCTCAAAAATGCGCGCGAGCTCGGCATAGACGACGTCGATATTGGCAGCGCGGCCGGCGAAGGTTGCGAATTTAGGATCGGCGCGTAGATCGGCGCGCCCCGTCGCGTCAAAGAAGTTCTCCCACTGCTTGTCGTTGTAGACGATGACGCTGAGATAGCCGTCTGAAGTCTTGTAAGGCCTACGGTCGCGCGAGAGATGGCGGGCGTAGCCGCCCTTGTCGAGCGGCGGCTCATAGGTGAGCCCGCCCATGTGATCGCCCATGACGAACCCGGCCATGGTTTCAAACATCGGGATGTCAACGCGCTGGCCGCGGCCGGTGCGGTCGCGATGCACGAGGCTGGCGCAGATCGCGCCCACCGCGGTGAGGCCGACGATGCGATCGACCAGCGCGTTGGGCACGTAGCGCGGGACGCCGTCGCCGGTCTGCGCCATCAGCGCCGGCAGCCCGGTCGCTCCCTGAATCAGATCGTCATAGGCGGGTTTTGCGGCATAGGGCCCGTCCTGGCCGAAGCCGAAAACGCCGGCATAGACGAGACGTGGATTGATCTCGGAAACGACATCGTAGCCGAGCTGAAGCCGCGCCATCGCCTGCGGCCGGACATTGTAGACGAGAACGTCGGCGCCCCGAAGCAACCGCAGCACGGCATCGCGCCCCGCAGGCTTCTTCAGATCGAGGCAGATCGAGCGCTTGCTGCGGTTGGTGTTGAGGAACACCGGGCCCATGCCGGCGTGCCGCATCGGGCCGATCAGCCGGGTGACGTCCCCGTCGAGCGATTCCACCTTGACGACGTCGGCGCCGTAGTCGCCGAGCATCTGGGTTGCATAAGGCCCCATCAGCACGGTGGTCATGTCGATGACCTTGATGCCCTTCAGCGGCCCCATCGCTTGCTCCCCATTGCCCAGGGCTCAAACGCCCTGCGATGTCGGTTCAGCTAACGGCAGCGCCGTCGCTCGCGCAAGGGCAACCGGCGTATGGCGGCATGCATCCGCGGCGATATCGCCCGCTATTTTTTCTGGCGGGATTCGCGGATCTTGATGAGACGGTCGAGTTCGTCGTTCTGCTGATTGATGCGGTCGGCGATCCGCGACTCGTTCTGCTCACCCGAGGCGGCAGCGGCCTGCTCGATGAGCTGGCGGATATTGTCCTCGAGGATCGCGATGCGATGGTTCAGTGCGTCCATCGACAGCGAGTCTTCGTAGTCATTGCTCATGATGCATTTCCCGCAAAGTCAATCAGGAGCCGTAGGGTGGGCAAAGCGTAGCATGCCCACCATCATCTAGCGCAAGAAAGCAGGTGGGCGTAGGCGCCTTTGCCCACCTTCAGAACTGAGCTTACTTCAACGGCTCCAGCACGGAAACGTAATTGGCGACCGCCGCACCGCCCATGTTGAAGATCCCGCCGAGTTTTGGGTTCTTGAGCTGCATGCCCTCGGGCGCCTGTCCCGCGAGCTGCATCGCGGTCATTACATGCATGGAGACGCCGGTGGCCCCGATCGGATGGCCCTTGGCCTTCAGGCCGCCGGACGGATTGACCGGCAGCTTGCCGTCCTTCAGCGTCCAGCCCTCCTTGATCGCGCGAGCACCCTGCCCCTTCGGCGTCAGGCCCATCGCTTCGTACTCGATCAGCTCGGCGACCGTGAAACAGTCATGAGTCTCGACGAAGGAGAGATCGGAGAGCGTCACGCCCGCCTTTTCCAACGCGCGCTGCCAGGCGACGGTGCAGCCCTCGAACTGGAGGATGTCGCGCTTGCTCATCGGCAGGAAGTCCTGGGCGTGAGCGGTGGCGCGGAAGCCGATCGACTTGCTCATGGTCTTGGCGGTCTCGGCATCGGCCAGCACCAGCGCGGCGGCGCCGTCGGAGACCAGCGAGCAGTCGGTGCGCTTCAGGGGACCGGCGACATAGGGGTTCTTCTCGCTCTCGGCGCGGCAGAAGTCGAAGCCAAAATCCTTGCGCATCTGGGCGAAGGGGTTGGCGACGCCGTTCTTGTGGTTCTTGGCCGCGATCAGCGCCAGCGCATCCGACTGGTCGCCGTATGTCTGGAAATAGGAGCTGGCAATCTTGCCGAACACGCCGGCGAAGCCGCCGACCGTGTCGCCGTCCTCGGGCAGGTAAGACGCCTTGAGCAGGTTCTTGCCGATCTCGGGCCCCGGCGTGCGCGTCATCTGCTCGACGCCGACGACCAGCACGATCTTGGCGGCGCCTGCGGCAATCGCGCGCAAGGCCTGGTGCACGGCGGCCGAGCCGGTTGCGCAGGCGTTCTCGACGCGGGTCGCCGGCTTGAAGCGCAGCTTCGGGTCGGCCTGGAGCACCAGCGAGGCGGTGAAATCCTGCGGCGAGAAGCCGGCGTTGAAATGGCCGAGCACGATCTCGTCGACATCGCCAGCCGAAATGCCGGCATCCGCCAGCGCCTCGTTGGCGACGCGCGTGACGAGGCTTTCAACGGTTTCGGTATCGAACTTGCCGAACGGCGTATGCGCCCATCCGACGATGCTGGCGGTCATGGTCATTTCTCCCTGGGGCCTCTTCCTGAGCTAAGTCTTAGCCCAGGGATAGCAAGACTTCACGCGGCTTTCAGGGCCTTGAGGGTGCGCTGGCAGATGGCAGTTATGCCGGCCCAGTTCCCCGCCCGGATTTCGGCCGTCGGGCACAACCAGGAACCGCCAACAGCGACCACGTTGGGCTCGGCAAGCCAGGTCGCCGCATTGGCCTCACTGATGCCGCCGGTGGGGCAGAACCGCACGCTCGGGAACGGCCCGCCGAGGGCGCGAAGGCCCTTGATGCCGCCGGCCTGCTCGGCCGGGAAGAATTTGGCGACGTCGAAGCCATGGGCCAGCGCCATCATCAGCTCGGAGGCGGTCGCGATGCCCGGCGCGAACGGCAGGGCGCTGTCGGCAGCGGCCTTCAGGAGGTCGGGGGTCAAACCCGGGCTGATGCCGAACTTGACGCCGAGCTTCTCGACGCGGGTGAAGTCGGCCGGATTGAGAATTGTGCCAATGCCGACGAGCGCCTCGGGGACCTCAGACATCATCGCCCTCGCTGCCTCGATCGCAACAGGAGTGCGCAGGGTCACCTCCAGCGTGCGGACGCCGCCGGCAACCAGCGCACGCGCCAGCGGCACCGCATCCTGGATACGCTCGATGGTGAGGACGGGAATGACGGTCGCCGCCTTGAACAGCGCGACAAGGTGATTCTGTTGGGCACTCGTGGTCATCGTTGTGGTCGCTTCTTCACTTGGTCGCCTGGCGAGAGGCCGCCGGCCGGTGCCGCTTCTTCGGCGGCATGGCATAGCCCGGAATGATGGCGCCAGGATAGCAGATCACGAGGCTGGCGAGGCGATGCCCGGCCTGGGCGGCCTCGACCGGCTCCGAGCCGGCGAGCCGGGCGGCGATATAGGCCGCGGCAAAGCTGTCGCCGGCGGCCGTGGTGTCCACCACCGGCTTGGTCATGGGCTCGGCGCGGACCTCGTTGGTGCCGCCGGGAAAGCGCAGGAGGCTCACCGGCTCGGCGAGGCGGAATACCAGCTCCGGAGCAGGGATGCGGGCGATCAGCTGCTCGTGGCTTTCGCCAGGGTAGAGCGCGAGCAGGTCCTCGATCGAGGTCAGCACGATGTCGGCGGCCGCGAAGGCCGTGGCAAACACCTCGCGCGCGACATCGCGGCCCGGCCAGCCGCGCGCGCGAAAATTGGTGTCGAACACGAAGCGGGTGCCGAGCAGGCGCGCGCGCTTGATCGCCGCGAACAGGCGCTCGCGTCCGGGCGCGTCGTAGATCGAGAGCGTGATCGCGGAGAGATAGACGATGTCGTAGCTCATCAGCGAGTTGAGCAGCTCGTCGGTCTCCGGCAAATTCATCAGCTGCCGCGCCGCCGCGCTATCGCGCCAGTGGAAGAACTGGCGCTCGCCCTTTGCATCCAGCTGGATCATGTAGAGACCGGGCAGCTTGCCCGGCAACCGCACGACGCGCCGCGTACCGACGCCCTCGGTAGTCCAGGCTGCGACCATCTCATCGCTTAGGGCATCATCGCCGAGCGCGGTGAGATAGTCGACCTTCACCTCGAGCCGCGCCAAGTACACCGCCGTGTTCAGGGTGTCGCCGCCGAAGCCGCGCGAGTACAGGCCGCCGCCCTGCCCTTGCGCCGCGGACGATCCGGTCGAATGTCCGCCCTGGGCCTGCCGGAGCTCGACCATGCATTCGCCGATGCAAGCAACGCTCGCCATCATATGACCCGCTCAGTGCGCGATCAGGCGACGAAATTGCCGCCGAGCTCGTCTTCGATGTGAATGCGGATGATGTCGTCGAAATTCTTCTCGGCGGTGGTGAAGCCGAGCTCGCGCGCGCGCTTCGCATCGAAATTGCGCGGCCAGCCGCCGACGATGCCGACGATGAAGGGATCGGGCTCGCGCTTGATGCGCGCGGCGACCTTCTCGCCCGCAACGCGCTTCAAGGCCGCGATCTGCTCGCCGACTGTCGCGGACAGGCCCGGCATGGTCAGATTGCGGCGTGGGCCGACCGTGGCGAGATCCATGGTGCCGGCGTGGAGCAGGAAGCCGACCGCGGAGCGTGGCGTCGCGTGCCAGTGACGGACGTCCTCGGACACCGGGAGGATCGCTTCCTTGCCGGCGAGCGGCTCGCGCAGGATGTTGGAGAAGAAGCCCGATGCCGCCTTGTTCGGCAGGCCCGGGCGGATGCAGATGGTCGGCAGGCGGATGCCGATGCCGTCGAGGAAACCGCGGCGCGAATAGTCGGCGAGCAGGAGTTCGCCGATCGCCTTCTGGGTGCCGTAGCTGAGCAGCGGCGTGTGGAAGAATTCGTCGCCGATCGCATCGGGGAACGGCGCGCCGAACACCGCGATCGAGGACGTGAACACCACGCGCGGCTTGTAGCCACCGCCGACGAGGCGGATGGCATCGAGCAGCATCCGCGTGCCGTCGAGATTGATGCGGTAGCCCTTCTCGAAGTCGAGCTCGGCTTCGCCGGAGACGATCGCGGCAAGATGGAAGATCACATCGGGACGGCCGGCGATCAGCTTCTCGGCTGCGCCCGGCACGGCGAAATCGCCGGACACGGTCTCGACGGGGAAGCCGGCCCGCTCCGGCTTCTTCGGCTCGACCACGTCGTGCATGGTCAATTTCGTGATGTCGCTCTTGCCGAGCCGGCCGTCGCGCAGCAGCCGTTCACAGAGTTTGCGGCCGACCATACCGGCGGCGCCCAGAACCAGAATGTGCAAGAGCCTACTCCTTCTTATTGGCCGGAGCGCGCCGCTCCCAACGCGTCCTCGGCAAGCCCCGCGATCATTCCTTCACGGCGCCGGTCATCGCCGACACATAATGCTCCACGAAGAAGGCGTAAAGGATGACGAGCGGCAGCGAGCCGGCCAATGCTCCCGCCATCAGCGAACCCCAGCGGTAGATGTCACCATCGACGAACTCGTTGACGATCGCGACCGGCACCGTCTTGTTGCTGGTCGACTGCAGGAACGTCAGGGCGTAAATGAACTCATTCCAGCACAGCGTGAAACAGAAGATGAAGGCCGAGATCAGGCCGGGGATTGCGAGCGGCACGACGATCTTGATCAGGATCTGCCAGCGGCTCGCTCCGTCGATCAGCGCGCATTCCTCGAGCTCGAATGGGATGGTCTTGAAATAGCCCATCAACAGCCAGGTCGAGAACGGGATCAGTATCGTCGGATAGGTCAGGATCAGCGCCAGCGGCGAGTCGAAAAGGCCGTACTGATACACGACGGTGGCGAGCGGAATGAACAGGATCGACGGCGGCACGAGATAGGCGAGGAAGATCAGCCCCCCGACGAGATTGGCACCCTTGTAGCGCAACCGCACGATCGCGTAGGCCGCGAACACCGATGCGATGATCGAGAGCACCGTGGCGCAGATCGCCACGTACATCGTGTTCCAGAGCCAGTACGGATAGTAGCTCTCGAACAGCAGCTTGTGGAAGTGCTTGAACGTCGGGTTCCAGGTCCAGAACGGATTGTACTTGTCAAGATCAAGCAGCTGCTCGTCGGGCTTCACCGAGGTCAGCGCCATCCAGTAGAACGGGAACAGGAGGACGACGACGATGATCGCAAGCGGCAGATAGAGCGTCACCAGCCGGCGCGGCACCGACTGCAGATAGCTCATGCCTTCGCTGTGATCATCCTTCGCGACTGTCGGCGCCGAGCCATGCAGCACGGCCTTGAGATCGATCCGCGAGGTGGGGAGATCAGTCATTGCTTTCCCCTTGCTGCCACTTGCGACGCTGCAAGCCGAACCAGGAAACCATGATCGCAGCGAGCAGGAATGGAATCATGGCGCTTGAGATCGCGGCCCCCTCGCCCAGTTGCCCGGCGATGATCGCGCGCTGATAGGACAAGGTTGCCATCAGGTGGGTGGCGTTGACCGGGCCGCCGCGAGTCATCGCCCAGATCAGCTGGAAGTCGGTGAAGGTGAAGAGCACGGAGAAGGTCATCACGACAGCGATGATCGGCGTCAGCAGCGGATAGGTGATGTACCGGAAATTCTGCCAACGCGTGGCACCGTCGAGCGTTGCTGCTTCATAGAGCGACGGCGAGACGGTCTGCAGGCCAGCGAGCAGCGTGATCGCCACGAACGGCACGCCGCGCCAGATATTGGCGAAGATCACGCAAATACGCGCCCAGGTCGTGTCGCCCAGGAAATTGATGTTCTGGCTGATCAGGCCGAGATGCTTCAGCGACCAGGAGATGATCGAGAATTGCGAGTCGAAGATCCACCAAAAGGCGAGTGCCGAGAGCACGGTCGGAACGATGAAGGGGATGAGCACCATCGCGCGCAGCATCGCCTTGAAGGGCATGTGCTCGTTGAGCAGCAGCGCCAGATAGAGTCCGACCGCGAATTTGAGAGCGCTGGCGACAAAGGTGTAGAGCAGCGTATTGAACACCGAGAGCCAGAAGATCGAATCGTCCCAGAGCCACTCGTAGTTCTCGGTGCCGATGAAGTGCCCGACCCTTCCGATACGCGTGTCCGTGAAGGACAGCCAGATGCCGAGCCCCAGCGGATAGGCCAGGAAGAAGATCAGGAACGCCATGGCCGGCACCATGAACCAGAAGCCGAGCCAATTTCGATTGTGTTTGAGCTGGGTCCAGGCGCTAGCCTCGCTCATCTGAGGCTTGGCCCGGGGAATTGCGACATCAGCCATGCCCGATATCCCTGATCGAAATGTTGACGAGCGGGCGGCCGGACGGCCGCCCGCTCCGTGACCCTCAGCGATAGATGCGCTTCAGCTGGCGCTCGGCTTCCGCCATCGCGCCCTTCGCATCCTTGGCGCCGGTGCAGTAATTGGCGAACATGTCGACGACGATGAAATCGGCGATCGCCGTCGCCGCCTTCTCGCCGACCGTGCCGATGCCGGACGCCGGCAGCGTGCGCTTGGAGGCCTGCGAGAACACGGCGTTCTTCGGATCCGCCGTCCAGATCGGTGCCGACTCATAGGCGTTCAAGGTCTGGGTCAGATAACCTTGCGCGCCATCCAGCCACTTCTCGTAGTTCTCCTTCTCCAGCATGAAGGCGACGAACGCCTTCGCCGCATTCGGATATTTGGTGAAGTTGAAGGCGAGGATCGGCAGCGCCAGCTGCAGCTCGGTCGGCTTGCCGACCGGACCAACCGGCCAGAGGGCATGATAGGTATCGGCGGCAAGCTCTTTCTTGGTCGCATCGGTCTTGGCGGCCACGTAGATCGAGATGCCGTTCGCCGTGCAATAGAGCTCGCCGGCAAGGAACGCCTTGTTGTTGGAGGAATCGTTCCAGGACGGGGTGCCCGGGATGAAGTTCTCGTACAGCGCCTTGCAATATTCCAGCGCCTTCGCCGTCTCCGGCGAATTGATGATGATCTTGTCGTTCTGATCGACGGTGTAGGCCCCGTGCCCCCACAGCACCCAATGCAGCCACGAATTGCCGTCGCCCGAGGCATGCCCGAGGGCGAAGCCGGCCGGCGTGTTGTTCGCCTTCAGCGCCTTGCACATTTCGAGGAAGCCGGGGAAGTCCGTCGGAAACTCCTTGAAGCCCGCCTTGTCGATCGCCGACTTGCGGTAGGTCATGTAACCGCCGTTGGTCGCCACGGGAATGCCGAGCCAATCGTCGCCGAGCTTGCAAGTCTTGGCGGCCGCATCGGTCCAGCCGCCATACTTCTTGCCGAGATAGTCGGCGACGTCGTTCATCTTCAGCACTTTGGTGGGGAACAGCTGCGGCAGCGTGTGCAAGCCCCAGGCGAGATCGAGCCCTGAGCCGGTATTGGCCGCAACCGATGCCTTCGGCTGCACGTCCTCGAAGGATTCGCTGAATACGTTCATCTCGGTGCCGGTCGCAGCCTTGAACGCCGCAACCATCGCGTTGAACGCATCGTCCTCCTGCGGCACGAAGCGCTTCCACCGCATCACGGTCAGCTTGGCACCGGGCTCCGCCTTCCAGGGCGCGCTCTGCGCCCAGGCCTTGGCGAAATCGAACAGTGCCGGCCCAGTCAGCATGCCGGTCGCAGCCAGAGCCGTTCCGCCTTGAAGCAGAGTCCGGCGGGTAAAGTCTTGCATATCGTCCTCCCTGTGATGCTTTTTCTTGTCTTACGTCTTACGCTAGGCGTTCAGGCGCTTGCCTGTGGCCTCGTCGAACAAATGCACCAGCGACGGGTCGGGCTTCAGCCGCACCTTGTCGCCCGGGTTGAACTGGTGGCGCTCGCGGAAGACCGCGACGACCTGCTCGCCGCCGACCTTGGCGAACACCTGCGTCTCCGAGCCGGTCGGCTCGACCACGATGATCTCCGCCTCGGCGCCGTCATCGGCGATGGTGAAATGCTCAGGCCGCACGCCATAGACGGCAGGACGGCCGTCGGACGCCGTCGGCGCAGTCTTGAGCGGCAGCTTGACACCGTTCGGTCCCTCGAAGGTAGCAACGCCGTTGACGCGCACATGACCTTTGAGAAAGTTCATGGCGGGCGAGCCGATGAAGCCGGCGACGAATTGGTTGTCGGGCTTGTCGTAGAGCTCGAGCGGCGTGCCCATCTGCTCGACGATGCCGTCATGCATGACGACGATCTTGTCGGCCATGGTCATGGCCTCGATCTGGTCGTGGGTGACGTAGACGGTCGTCGTCTTCAGCCGCTGGTGCAGCTCCTTGATCTCGGTGCGCATGGCGACGCGCAGCTTGGCGTCCAGGTTCGACAAGGGTTCGTCGAACAGGAACACCTGCGGATCGCGCACGATGGCGCGGCCCATGGCGACGCGCTGACGCTGGCCGCCCGAGAGCTGGCGCGGATAGCGATCGAGCAGCGGCGACAGCGCCAGGATCTCGGCGGCGCGCTTGACGCGCTTGTTGATCTCGTCCGAGCTGGCATTCCGCAGCTTCAATGAGAAGCCCATGTTCTCGGCCACCGTCATGTGCGGATAGAGCGCGTAGTTCTGGAACACCATCGCAATGTCCCGCTCCTTGGGCTGGACATTGTTGACGACGCGGTCGCCGATCGAGATCGTGCCGGAGGTGATGTTCTCGAGACCGGCGAGCATGCGCAGAAGCGTCGACTTGCCGCAGCCGGAGGGGCCGACCAGAACGACGAACTGGCCGTCTTCGATCGGAATGGTCACGCCGTGCAGGACTTCAAAATTGCCGAACGATTTCCGCACGTCGCGGATTTGCACAGACGACATCTAGCTCCCTCCTCGAAAGTCGACGACGCCCTTCGCGCCGCGACCGTCTTGCTTTTTCAGACTTTACCGAACCAGGCCCGATCATAGCGGGCAACATTGTCGGCAGTTTGTGCGGTTTTGGCAATTTGTCTTTGGTTAGTCGTTGCTGGTAGCGCTGTCAACGTTCCTTTGTTTGCGACCGTGACTGTGTTAAGAGCAGCAATGGGTCGAAAACGCACCAAGTCAGGCAAAATCCGGCTGGCGGAAGTCGCCGAGCTTGCCGGCGTCAGCCCGATCACGGCGTCCCGCTTCTTCCGCAATCCGGAAGCACTGTCGGTTGCCAAGCGGACGCGGGTCGAGAGCGCCGCCAAGGAGCTCGGCTATGTGCCGAACCTTGCTGCACGCGCGCTGGCCTCGCAACGCACCGAGGTGATCGGTGTATTGATCCCATCCCTCACCAATAACGTGTTCTCCGACGTGCTGCGCGGCATCTATGACGCCTCCGAAGGCAGCCGTTACTCGATCCAGCTGTCCAACACCCGCTACAGCATCCTCCAGGAGGAGAAGCTGCTGCGCCTGTTTCTGGCGCAGAAGCCGGCCGGGCTGATCGTCACGGGCATCGACCAGACCACAGAATCGCGCGCGATGCTGGAGGCTGCCGACTGCCCGATCGTGCAGATCATGGAGATCGGCCCCAATCCGGTCGACATGATGATCGGCTTTTCGCACCATGATGCTGCGCGCGCGGCAGTTGCCCACCTGTTCGCGCAGGGTCACCGCAAGGTCGGCTTCATCGGCGCGCGGATGGATCCGCGGGTGCAGCGGCGGCTCGATGGATATGTCTCGGCCATGAAGGACGCCGCCCTGTTCGAGCAGCGGCTCGTCGTGACGACGGCGACGCCGACATCGGTGACGCTCGGCGGCGCCCTGTTCACCGACCTGCTCGCGCGGGACCCCGGCATCGATGCGGTGTTCTGTGCCAATGACGACCTCGCGCTCGGCGTCCTGTTTGAATGCCGGCGCCGGGAGATCGCCGTCCCGGAGCAGATCGCGATCGTCGGATTCAACGACCTCGAATTCATGGCCTCAGCCGTCCCCACCCTCAGCAGCGTGCGCACCAATCGCTACGAGATGGGGAAAACGGCCGCGACCATGCTGATCGACGCGATCGATGGACGGCGGCCCGAGCAACCGGTGCTCGACCTCGGCTTCAAGGTGATCGAGCGTCAAAGCTCGTTGTCGCGGCGTTCGGACAATCGACCAGCCGCTTCCGGAGCCGGCGCCGCCAACAAAATGGTAGCGTTACCAAGTAGCCAAGATTAGTATCGTACTTGTGAGGAAATGACCCGCCAGCGGGCCGGCAGACCATCGCTCGCGCCGCTGGGCATCGCACCAGCCGACAGATTGAGACGGACGCCAGTGCGTTTGCATTGCAGGAGAGACCAATGACAAAAAAGCCAACCAATGGGCACGCTGCCGGCAACGGCGCTCGCCGCCACCTTCGCTCGCAGGAATGGTTCAACAACCCACACAATCCGGGCATGACCGCGCTCTATATGGAGCGCTATTTGAACTACGGCCTCACCCGCGCCGAACTTCAATCCGGTAAGCCGATCATCGGCATCGCGCAAACCGGCAATGATCTTTCACCCTGCAACCGCCATCATATCGAGCTGGCCCATCGCGTCCGCGAGGGCATCCGCGAGGCCGGTGGCATTGCGATGGAATTCCCGACCCATCCGATCCAGGAGACCGGCAAACGTCCGACCGCGGCGCTCGACCGCAATCTCGCTTATCTCGGCCTGGTCGAGATCCTCTACGGCTATCCCCTCGACGGCGTGGTGCTGACCACCGGCTGCGACAAGACGACGCCGGCCTGCATGATGGCCGCGGCGACCGTCAACCTGCCCGCGATCGTGCTGTCGGGCGGCCCGATGCTGAACGGCTGGCATGCCGGCGAGCGCACCGGCTCCGGCACCATCGTCTGGAAGTCGCGCGAGCGGCTCGCCGCCGGCGAGATCGACTATGAAGAGTTCATGGAAATCGTGGCCTCCTCGGCGCCCTCGGTCGGCCATTGCAACACCATGGGCACCGCCTCGACCATGAACGGGCTCGCCGAAGCGCTCGGCTTCTCGCTGCCGGGCTGCGCGGCGATTCCCGCCCCCTACCGCGAGCGCGGCCAGATCGCCTATGAGACGGGCAAGCGCATCGTCGAGATGGTCTGGGAGGATCTGAAACCCTCGGACATCCTGACCCGCAAGGCGTTCGAGAACTGCATCGTCATCAATTCGGCGATCGGTGGCTCGACCAACGCGCCGATCCACATCAACGCGCTGGCCCGCCACATCGGCGTCGAGCTCTCGATCGACGACTGGCAGAAATTCGGCCACGACGTGCCGCTGCTGGTCAACATGCAGCCGGCCGGCTTCTATCTCGGCGAGGAGTTCCACCGCGCCGGCGGCGTTCCGGCTGTGGTGCGCGAGCTGATGAAGCACAAGCGCATCCATGAGGACGCAGTGACAGTCAATGGCCGCGGCATCGGCGAGAACTGTAGGAACGCACCGGCGCCTGACAAGGACGTGATCTGGACCTACGACAAGCCGCTGGTGAAGGACGCCGGCTTCCTGGTCCTAAAGGGCAATCTGTTCGATTCCGCGATCATGAAGACCAGCGTGATCTCCAAGGAGTTTCGCGACCGCTATCTCAGCAACCCCAAGGACCTCAACGCCTTCGAAGGCCGCGCCATCGTGTTCGAGGGGCCCGAGGATTATCACGAGCGCATCGACGATCCCTCGCTCGACATCGACGAGCGCTGCGTGCTGTTCATCCGCGGCACCGGGCCGATCGGCTACCCCGGCGGCGCCGAGGTCGTGAACATGCAGCCCCCGGCAGCATTGATCAAACGCGGCATCCTGTCCCTGCCCTGCATCGGCGACGGCCGCCAGTCCGGCACCTCGGGTTCGCCCTCGATCCTGAACGCCTCGCCGGAAGCGGCGGCCAATGGCGGGCTCGCCATCCTCAAAACCGGCGACAAGGTGCGCATCGACCTCAACAAGGGCAGCGCCAACATCCTGATCTCGGAGGAGGAACTGAAGAAGCGCCATGCCGAGCTCAAGGCCAGCGGCGGCTTCAAGCATCCGCCGAACCAGACGCCGTGGCAGGAGATCTATCGCAATACGGTCGGCCAACAATCGACCGGCGCCTGCATGGAGCTCGCCACGCGCTATCAGAACGTCGCCGGCACCTTTGGCGTGGCAAGAGATAACCACTAGCAGCCACACCGTCATTGCGAGCGAAGCGAAGCAATCCAGAGATATCTCCACGGAGATGGCCTGGATTGCTTCGTCGCAAGAGCTCCTCGCAATGACGTGGGTTGGCATTGAAACTACACGAAGGAGAACAAGAACATGGCAGACCGCCTCAAGGGAAAGCGGGCCGTCGTCACCGCTGCAGCCGCAGGCATCGGGCGTGCCTGCGCCGTCGCATTCGCGCGTGAGGGCGCGACCGTCATCGCCACCGATATCAACGAGAGCGGCATTGCGAGCCTCACCAAGGAAGGCGTCGCCGAAGTCGCAAAACTCGACGTCCGCAACACCGCCGACGTCAACGCCTTCGCCAAGCGCGTCGGCAAGATCGACATCCTGCTCAACGCTGCGGGCTTCGTGCACCACGGCACGATCTTGGAGTGCTCGGAAGAGGATTTTGACTTCTCGTTCGACCTCAACGTCAAGTCGATGCACCGGACCATCAGGGCGTTTCTGCCCGAGATGCTGGCAGGGGGCGGCGGCAGCATCGTCAACATCTCGTCCTGCGCGGCGCTGCGGCCGCCGGCCAACCGTTACGTCTACAGCGCGTCGAAGGCGGCGGTGTCGCTGCTGACGCGCGCGGTCGCGCTCGATTTCATCACCAAGGGCATCCGCTGCAACAGCATCTGTCCCGGCACCGTCGAGACGCCCTCGATGCTCGACCGCGCCGCCGCGCAGGGGCCGCAAGGCAAGGAGATGTTCATCTCCCGCCAGAAGATGGGCCGCCTCGGCACCGCCGACGAGATCGCGGCGATGGCGGTCTATCTCGGCAGTGACGAAAGCGCCTTCACCACCGGCGTCGACCTCGTCGTCGACGGCGGCTACATGCTCTGATGTTCAGGGGTCACGTCTCATGAACAAGATCGACCTCAACGGCCGCGCCGCTGTCGTCACCGGCGGCGCGCAGGGCTTTGGCCGCGCGATTACCGAGCGCTTCGTCGTCTCCGGCGCCAAGGTCGCCATTTGGGATTTCGATGCCGCGCTGGCCGAGAAGACGGCGAAGGAGATCGGCGACGGCGTCCGCGTCTTTAAGGTCGATGTCACCGACACCGCAGCCGTCGAGCAGGCATGCGATGCCACGCTCGGCGCTTTCGGCAAGATCGACATCCTCGTCAACAATGCCGGCATCGCCGGCGTCAACAAGCCGGTCTGGGAGACCGACATCGAGGAATGGCGCAAGGTGCTACGCATCAACCTGGACGGTCCTTTCATCGTCTCCAAGGCGATCGTGCCCGTGATGCTCAAGCAGAAATACGGGCGCATCGTGAACATCGCCTCCATCGCCGGTAAGGAAGGCAATCCGAACGCCTCGCACTATTCGGCGTCCAAGGCCGGTCTGATCGCACTGACGAAATCGCTCGGCAAGGAGCTCGCCGCCCACGACATCCTTGTCAACGCGGTGACACCGGCGGCGGCGAAGACCGCGATCTTCGACCAGATGACGCAGCAGCATATCGACTTCATGCTGTCGAAAATCCCGAAGGGGCGCTTCGTGCTGGTGGAAGAGCTGGCCGCGATGGTGGCCTGGCTCGCATCCGAGGACTGCGCGTTCTCCACCGGCGCGGTCTTCGATATCTCTGGCGGTCGCGCAACTTATTGAGGACATCATGATCCGGGAAGGCGGATGCCTCTGCGGCGCGGTGCGGTTCAAGGCCGAGGGCGAACCGCTCAACGTCCGCATCTGCCATTGCCGCATCTGTCAGAAAGCAATGGGCTCGCCCTACTTCGCCCGCGCGCAATTCGACCAGCGCGCGCTCAGCGTCGAGGGCGATACCGCCCGCTTCGCCTCCTCCGAGAACATCGACCGCGTGTTCTGCAAGCGGTGCGGCACGCGGCTGTTCGCCTGGCGCCGCAACGGTACGCTCGCCGGCGTCGCGCTGGCCACGTTCGATGATCGCAACGCCTTCGCGCCCACCGAGCACATCTGGGTCTCGGAAAAGCTTGCCTGGCTGAAGCTCGACGACGGCCTGACGCAATATCAGACCACGATCCCGGCTTGATGTCAGGCCTGGTTTGAAACGGATGCGCTCACCGCCTGAGCACGCTGGTCCGTCGTCGCAATCCATATCCCGACAAACACCGCGACGATGCCGGCCGCCAGATTCCAGCTTAGCGGTTCGTGCAGCAAATAGGCGCCAACCAGCGATGCCGTGATCGGATTGACCGTCACCGAGATCGCGACACGCGTCGGCGTGGTCCGCTCGAGCGCGAAGGCCCAGAGATAAAAGGTCAGCGCGGCTCCGAAGGCCCCGAGATAGAGCGCCGCGAGCCATTGCGGTGTGCCGAAGCCGGTCACCGGCACAAAACTGCTGCGTACATATGAGAGCAGGATGAGGCACGTCGCGCCTGCCGCCATGCTCATGGTCGTGAAGGCGATCGGGCTGGAACGCCGGATCAGCGGCTTTGACCAGATACCGTAAAGTGCCATACACGCGGCCGCAGCGATCATCAACAGATCGCCACGCCAGGCGCCCGACGGCGCCGAAGCCAAGTCGAAGAGAAGCGCAAGGGCGACGCCAAACGTCGCAATTACGACACCGATCGACTTGCGCCAAGTGAGCGATTCGGCGCCGAGCGCAGCCCCCATCACCAGCGAGAGCAGAGGCAGCGTCGACAAACCGAGCGCGCCGCGCGCGGCGGTGGTAAAGATCAGCGATGCATTGAATAGGATCGGGAACAGGGCGAAGAACAAAAGACCAAGCCCGATCGCGGCGACCCGGTCCCCTCGCCCCGGCCAGCGGTCTCCGCGCAGCAGCGTGAGCGGCAGCAGCAGGAGAAAGCCGATGCCGAACCTGAACGAGCCGATCGCGAGCGGATCGAGCATACTCACGAGATAGCGCGTGGCGCCGATCGAAGTGCCGCCGAGGCCGCTCGACAGCACGGCAGCCAGAACGCCAGAGATCTCGGTCACGATTGCTCCCATCAATGCTTCGAAGGCAGCATAAGAGGCGCGCCGAAACGGGGAATGGATTTTCCGTCATGCTGGGATAACGTTACATCATGACCACACCAGATCTCGATCCCAATCTGCTGAAGGCATTTCTCGCGGTCACCGAGCATCGTTCGTTCACCCGCGCGGCCCACGTCCTCAACCGGACCCAATCGGCGGTGAGCGTTCAAATCAGGCGCTTAGAGGAGCGGCTCGGCACAAGATTGTTCCAGCGCACCAGGGCCGGCGTCCTGCCGACCGCGGCAGGCGAAGAGTTGCGCGCCTATGCGCAGCGCATTCTCGCGCTCAACGCGGAGGCGGTCGGGGCGCTTCGCGCACGCAAGGCCGAAGCCGTGGTCCGCCTCGGCGTGATGGACGACTACGGCACCATCGTCATTCCGCCCCTGCTGACGAGCTTTGCCAAGCATCATCCACTGGTCCGGATTGAGATCGAGACGGGACTGACCGCGACGATGCCGGCGCGGCTCGGCGATGCCTACGATCTTGTCATCGCCATGCATCCGCAAGGATGTGGCGACGGCGAGCTTTTGAGGCGTGAGCGGGCGGTCTGGGCGGCTGCCTCATCCTATCGCGCCGCGGCGCATAATCCCCTGCCCGTGGCACTCTACCCGCCAGGGTGTCTGTTCCGGCAATGGGCTGCGGAGGCGCTCGACACGGCTGGCGTGCCCTGGCGCCTCGCCTATGTCAGCCGGACGCTCGCAGCAGTCGAGACGATTGCGGCTCAAGGCCTCGTGGTGACGGTGGTGAAAGCAGGGACCTTGCCGGCGAGCCTTCGCGTGCTGTCCGATTGTGACGGCATGCCGCCGTTGCCGCCGGCGGAAATTCGCCTTCACCGCGCGCGCCACCTATCATCGGCAGGCGGCCTTCTCGCGGACCATTTGCAACGGGGAATTTCGGAATTGAACGCCATATAACGGTAGATTGTGAAGGGTTGTGGCCCTATACGGCCTGCTTTGGGAGGCGCGCGGGCAGAAGCCGAAACGGATGAGCTGGTGAACATTTCTTTTTATGATCTATCCGTCTGGGTGATGCCGGTGCTGCTCGCCATCACCTTCCATGAGGCTGCGCACGCCTTCGTCGCGCATCAGCTCGGGGACAACACAGCCTCGCAGCTCGGTCGCGTCAGCTTCAATCCGCTCCGCCACATCGACCCGTTCGGGACCCTGATCCTGCCGGCGATGCTGCTGTTTGCGCATTCGCCGTTCCTGTTCGGCTACGCCAAGCCGGTGCCGGTCAATTTCCGCAAGCTGAACAACCCCAGGCTCGACATGGTCTGGGTGGCGCTGGCCGGGCCCGTCACCAACGTCCTGCTGGCGCTCGCCGCCGCCCTCGCCTTTCATGCCCTGCCACTGGTGCCCGCGAGTTCGGCGAAATGGGTTGCGGACAACCTCAAGAATGCCCTCGTGATCAACGCGATCCTGGCGGTGTTCAACATGATGCCGATCCCACCGCTTGACGGGGGTCGGGTCGCGGTCGGGCTGTTGCCGCAGCGGCTTGCCTTGCCGCTGGCCCGGCTCGAGCCAGTCGGGATGCTGATCCTGATCGGCCTCCTGATCCTGCTGCCGCTGGCGGGTTCGCAGTTCGGTCTAAATCTTGATGTTATTTCAGCAATACTGCGAACGTTGACCGGTTATGTGATTCAGGCTGTTCTGTTCCTGACCGGCAATGTGTAGTTGAACAGCGACACCCGAACACAAGCCGAAGGGCCAGAGGCCGACTTGGTCAAAGCTGCCGATATGCTGATCGCGCGACGCGCCGACACCCGCGCCCGCGCCGATTTTGCCACATGGAAGATGATGGCCAAGCTCAACGGGGCGTCCGCGCTGCCTGCGGAAGCCCAGGAGTTCCTCGCGAGCTACAAGAACCTGCTGGCGGAGATGAGCGAGGGCGAAGCCACCGAGGCCACCATCGGCGCGATCTACAAGGCCTACTATGCCGAGATGGGCGGAGCGGGAACGCCGCCTGACGTCCGCCCCCGTCCGCCTGAAACGGCGGCGGATAATGTTACCGCCTTCCGCCGCCCGACCCCCAAGCCAAAGAAGGCCGCCGCCTTCGGGGCGACGGCATTCGCCGGAACCCAGAAACGGCCGCTGCCGGTGGCGCTGATCTTTGCCTGTCTAATCGTGGTCTATGTCGGGATCCGGCTCTACTGGCGCTGAGCCGTCTTCTTCTTTTTCTTCGCGTCCGGTGGCGTGAAAATGATGTCGACGGTGCGCTCGAACCGGTCCTCTGTCAGCCCGGCGGGCGGCTGCGGAATGGGATCGGATTTACGGACAATCGAGACTGCCGCCGCATCGTAAGCCGCGTCCCCGGACGACTCAACGACCTCGACCGAAAGCACGTTTCCTCTGCGGTTGATCGCAAAGCTCACTTTGACCTTCTGGTTATTGGGCTCCTTGCCCTCCGGATTGACCTTGTGGGCCGTCAGATGCGCGCTGATCTTGCGGTTCCAGTCCGCGGTAATCTTCAGGATGTCCTTGCCAAGCCCAAGCACCGGCGCCAAGGCCTTCTCAGCCTCGCGCGCGTCTTCATCGAGTGCCTGCCGTGCCGTGGCAACCGACTTCGGCGAGGCCTCGGCAGCGGGAGTTTCGACCGCCGCAATCTTCGGATCCTCGTCCTGCGGCTTCTTCGAGATGTTCTCAGTGACGACCCGATCAGGATCGTCGACCTGTTGCGACTGATCCTTTGGCAGCTCGGTTTCCTTGGTCTCAGCCTTCTGCTCGGGAAGCGCCTGCTGCTCCTGCATCGCTTCGCTGTCAGGCCCGGGCGGAAGGTCGGTATCGGGCGCCTTTGGCGAGGCCACCTCGACGGCGAACTCGGCGCCGGCCGCACCCAGACCGTCGTCGCCGTCATCGGCTTGCAGGTGCGCCAGCGCGAGCGCCGCACCACCCAGATGAAGCGCGAGCGCCGCCACCGCCGCCAAGACCCAAAGCTTCCTGGATGGTCTGGGTTCGTTCGACATGGTGCGCCTCTAAGGCTGAGCGGCGCCTGCCGAGGGCGCCCCCGGAGCGCCTTCCAGCGCGACCAGCTTCACCCGCGTATAGCCGCCTGAGCGCAAGAGCTCCATGACCCCCATCAACTCGCCATACGGCACAGAGCGATCGGCACGCAGGAAGACATACTTGTCTTTGCTCATGTCGGACAGACCGTCGAGGGTGCCGATCAGCTCCGCCCGATGGACCGGGTTCTCTCCGATCGCAAGCGTCAAATCGGGCTTGATGCTGAGATAGGTCGGCTTGTCTGGCTTCTTCTGCGGCGTCGCGCTCGACGTCGGCAGATCGATCGGCAGGTCGACGGTCGAGAGCGGCGCTGCGACCATAAAGATGATCAGCAGCACCAGAATGACGTCGATAAACGGTGTGACGTTGATGTCATGCGTTTCCGAGAAATCGTCGTCTTCGCCGTCGTTGTCTGCGAGCGAAACGCCCATGGTTCACTCCGCTGCGCGCGAATGCACGCTGCCGTGGCTGCGATCGAGATCGCGCGAGAGCAGCCGTCCCGCAGCGCCCGAGGCGCGGCTGACGAGCTCGAGATAGCCTTTCGTCACGCGCGCGAAATGGTTGTAGATGATGACGGCGGGGATCGCGGCGACGAGACCGATTGCGGTGGCGAGCAGCGCCTCGGCGATGCCGGGCGCGACCACGGCGAGGTTCGTGGTCTGCGACTTCGAGATGCCGATGAAGCTGTTCATGATGCCCCAGACCGTGCCGAACAGGCCAACGAAGGGCGAGGTCGAGCCGATGGTGGCGAGCACGCCCATGCCGATGCGGATGCGGCGCTGTTCCGCGCGCACGATCTCGGCAAAGCTCGAAGCGGCGCGCTCCTTGATGCCGGCATCGCTTGACAGGCCGGCCGACATCCGCGCCTCACGCAGGGCCGCCGTCAGGAAGGATGGCAGGATGCCCTCCTTAGTGCCGAGCGCCATCTGGGCTTCCGCGAGCGAGCGCGCCTCTGCGGTCTTCTTCAGCGCCGAGCGCAGCTTGGTGGAAGCAACCGACAGCTCGATCGACTTTGCGATGAAGACGGTCCAAGTCACCAGCGAAGCAAAGGCGAGCCCGATCATCACCGCCTTCACGATGACGTCCGCCGACATGAACATCACCCAGGGCGACAATTCCTTCATGGCCGGCGCGATGGCGGCCGCTGCATCGGGCTTGGCGGTCGAAGCGGCGGTCGCGGGGGGCGCCGTCGCAGCAGCGGGCGCGGTTGCGGTCGAAGCCGAAGGTGCCGGGGCAGCAGGTGCGGTAGCCGCTGGCGGCGCACCGGCCGGGGCCGGCTGAGCCGTCGATTGCGCCGGCGCCGGCGGGGTTTGTATCTGGGCGGAAGCAGGAGATGCGAGCCAGGCGGCGGCCAGCATCGCGGCGGCGGCAAGGCTGGCTTGGAAGGTCATGATCTTCATACTTCGGCCCAGTAGCGAATGAGGTTGTGATAGATACCCGTCAATTTGACCGTTTCGGGATCGTCACGCCCGAGCCGTTCCACCAGCGCCTGAATCGCGGTGTCGAGGTCAAAGATCATGCTTCGGGCTTGATCGTCCCGTACCATGCTCTGAAGCCAGAGGAAAGACGCAACCCGCGTTCCCCTCGTCACCGGAGTGACCAGATGGAGGCTGCTCGAGGGATAGAGCACGCAGTCGCCGGCTGGCAACTTGACTTCGTGCGATCCGTAGGTGTCCTCGATCACAAGTTCGCCACCGTCGTACTCTTCCGGCTCGGCGAGGAAAAGCGTGACCGACAGGTCTGTGCGGATGCGAAGGCCGGTCAGGCGGTCGCCGCGGATCGCATTGTCGACGTGCAGGCCGAAATGGTGACCGCTGCTCGCCGCATAGCGGTTGAACAGCGGCGGGAAAATCTGGAGCGGGATTGCCGCCGCGATGAAGCGCGGGTTCGACGTCAGCGCCGAGATGATGCGGTTGCCGAGCTTGCGCGCGACTTCGCCATCCGGCGGCAATTGCTCGTTGCGCTTGACCATCGCCGACTGCGCGCCGGCGGTGGAGCGGCCGTCCTCCCAGTCGCTGGCATCCATGATGCGGCGGAAATCCGCCACATCATCCTTGCTGAGAACGCCAGGCAGGCACGTCAACATGATCAGAACTTCGCTGTCGTCACGATGTAGAACGCCCGCCCCGGCGCGACCGCCACGAACGGTACGTTGCTGCGATAGAATGAGTCGTAATAGAGCTTGTTGGTCAGGTTCTGCGCGTAGAACTTCATGGTCCAGTTCTGGTCGATCTTCTTCTCGACGAAGGCATCGAAACGCCAATAGCTCGGCAGCTCGTTGGTGTTGGCCGCGAACGTGCCGCCATAGACTTTCGAGCGGTACACCGCCTGGCCGCCCAGTTCCCAGCCGCCGTCGAACTTGTACTTGGTCAGCATGCTGAACGACTGGTGGGCAATATTGGCAAGCTGAAGGCCGATATTGGAGGGGATGTTGCTCTGCGTAACCTTCGACTGCATCAGCACCAAGCCGCCGAAGATGCTCCAGCGGTCAGTGATCTTGCCTTCGGCCTCGATGTCGATGCCCTGGATGCGGTAGGCCGCATTGGAGGTGAGCAAGCCCGCGGCATTGGTCTCGCGCGCATTGTCCTTGGTGGTCTGGAACAGCGCGCCGGTCACCAGCAGGTGGCGATCGGCGAGCTCCCATTTGGTGCCGAGCTCGATCGCCTTGTTGCGTTCGGGCCCGAGCAAGACGGCCGTGTTGGGCGGAACACCACCGTAATCGGTAGCGGTCGCATCAAGCTCTGATCCGAACGGATTGGCAGAGGTTGCATAAGCCGCATAGAGGCTGCCGATCGTCATCGGCTTGTAGACCAGGCCGACGTTGTAGTTCACCAGGTCGGCGTTCTGCTTCAGATAAGCCGCGTTGGTCGACGAACTCTGGCTATAGCCGTCGTAGCGGACGCCGCCATTGACGATGATCGTGTCCTGCCAATTCGCGGTGTCCATGACATACACGCTGCTGGTGTTGACGCCATAGCGCGTCGGATTTCCAATTAGCGACGGTATACCGAAGGGAATGTAGGTGAACTGGGGGGAGTAAAGATTGACGCCCTGGACAGCACCGTTGCTCGTGAATCCGGAGCCGGACAGTTCCGACGCAAGGCCGGCATAACGGTCGATCGAGATGTTCTCGTTCGAATATTCGACGCCGAACACCGCGGTGTGCTTGACGCCTCCTGTGTCGAGCTTGAACGTGGCCTCGTTCTGATTGGCCCACACGTCCACGTTCTGGTAGCGGCTCTGTGCGCTCGCCGTCGTGGTCCAGAGCAGCCGGTTGGGGCTGGTGGTATTCGGGTTCTGCGGCAGCGTGCCGATGTAGTTGAGCAGTGAATGCTCGCCGCGCACCTTGCTGGTCAGCGTGATGGCTTCGTTGACCTTGTACTCGATCGTGCCGGTGCCGAAATCCTGCCGCGCGGTCTGGAAGTCGCGCTTGAGGAAGCCGTACCAGTTTTCGCGCGGAATGCCGGCCGAGGTCACCGGCACGTTGCCCTGCTTGTAATAGGGCACGCCGAAATCGGGATAGCCGCTGAGGTCGGTATGGACGTAGTTCGTTGTGATCTTGATGTCACTGGTCGGAGTGTACTTCGTCGAGATGAAGCTGCCCCAGCGATTATCGGTCACGTAGTTGCGCCCGGCGACATTGGCGTCCTGGAACAAACCGCCCGCACGCACCGAGAAGGTCGGATCGATGACCTGGTTGACGTCGAGCGTAACGCGCTTGGTCTGATCGGTGCCGAACTCGCTGTCCATCCGCTTGAAGTTGACGTCGCCGGCCTGCTTGGTGACGATGTTGATCGCGCCGCCGGCGGTGCCGCGGCCGGCGTAGGAGGATGCCGGTCCGCGCAGAATCTCGATCTGCTCGGTGAAGAAGTTCTCGCGGATGGACACGGCGGGATCGCGGATGCCGTCGATGAAGACGTCGTTGCGCGCGTCGAAACCGCGGATGAAGAAGCGGTCGCCGAACGCGTTGCCGCCCTCGCCCGAGCCCAGCGTGACGCCCGCGGTCGAACGTCCGATCTCCTTCAGCGTCGTCGCGTTCTTGTCCTCGAGCACTTCCTTACTGAGCACCGTGATGGTCTTGGGCGTGTTCAGCATCTTCTCGGGAAACTTGCCGGAAGCCTGGACGTGGTCGACCTTGTACGGCGCCGCCGGATCGGAATACGGATTGCGGTCCACTTCGCCCGCGGGGACGGAGGGCGCAGTCTGCTGGGCTGCCTGCTGCCGCTGCGCGGCGCGGCGAAGCGCGTTGCGGGCGCGGACCTGCTCCGGCGAAGGCTTCGAGGCCACCGGACGCGGACGTTGGACCGGAGCATCGACCGTCACCGGCGGCAGGTTCGACTGCTGTGCTTCTGCGCCGCTTGACACCGACGCCACCGCAATCAAGCTCGCGACTGCTGAAACCTTCTTGCCGGAAATGCCAGCGGACTTCTCATCCATTGAGTTGAACGCTACGACCGAACGCAACGACTTCGGTGCGACCACCTGCCCCATTACCAAACGCCCCATCTTCCTGTTCGCTCATTCACTTCGATGAACGATGGGCTGTGGTATCGGCCACAAAATAGCGGGTCAATGCGAGCACGCCGCGAGAACGCTTGAATAGGTCCAGATCAAAACGATTCTAAACTGCTGTTTGAAATCATTCTAACCAAAGATTGGAGTCGTTCTAAAACGAGCGCGAAAACGCCGCGAAATCGGCGTCGTGCTCGTGGCATCAGTCGCTGCTCGGCGGCTTCATCAGCGAGAACAATTCGTCGACAGTTTTCTGCGCGACCGCACGCACGCGATCGGTGTTGCCCATCCCCGCGATGTTGACGCCGTTGACGACGGCTTTGATCTCGTCGCGGAAGTCGGTGAGAAAGCGGAAGGGATCGCGCTGCTCGTTGGCGACGCGCGCGATCAGCCCCGTGATCAGAATCTGACACGCGATCAGCTTGCCGTTCAATTCGTCCATCGCTGCGCTCCATTCGTGGCGGCGCCGATATGACCGATGCTGATTTTCCTGACAACCGAAACGGGCTGCGCGCGATTTAGAACCCTTCTCGTGACCTGCCGACCTGGTGGCTTTCCGCGTTGTCCCCCAGCGCCACACACACGGCGTCCGGGGCATTGGGCAGCGCTCGCACGCGGATCGTTCGAGTCGGAAAAAAGCAGCATTGCACACCGCCGCGCCAGACTGCTGCATGGGGTGCAAAGCTTTCCAATTGTTTAGGATTCTCGACCGATAGTGCTGTTTACACTTAAACTTGGCGTGTATTATACAAGCGCGCTGGAACCCTATGATTGCCCCATAATTCGTAGCTTGGGGGCACGAGAGCCGCCGAGCCGATATGAAAAAAACACGGCCGATCCTCTGGATTCTGATTATCGCGGCCGTGGGCTCCGCGAGTTACTATGGTTGGCAGAAATTCGGCTCGCCTGGGGCCGGAAAGACCCAGACAGCCGAGAAAGCTCCGCCCCGGCCGCAGCCCGTCCCGGTCAGCGTTGCCCCGGTCCAGAAGACCGACTTTCCGGTCTATCTGACCGGTCTCGGCACGGTTCAGGGCTTCAACACCGTCCAAGTCCGCAGCCGGGTGGATGGTCAGATCGACAAGCTCGCCTTCCGCGAAGGCCAGATCGTCCAGCAAGGCGAGCTTCTGGTCTCGATTGATCCCCGCCCCTATCAAGCCGCCCTCGATCAGGCCAAGGCCAAGAAGGCGCAGGACGAGGCAAACCTCGCCAACGCCAATCTCGAACTCCAGCGCGCTATGAGGCTCGGCGAATTCGCAACCGCACAGCGGGTCGATACCCAGCGCTCCACCGTCGCCCAGCTCACCGCCCAGATCGCCGCCGACGAAGCAGCGATCGCCAACGCCCAGACCCAGCTCGACTACACCCAGATCAAGGCGCCGATCACGGGCGTCGCGGGGCTGCGCCAGGTCGACATTGGCAACATCGTCAACGCATCGACGCAGACCGGCATCGTCACGATCTCGCAGGTCGAGCCGATCGCCGTGATCTTCACGGCACCGGAAGACCAGCTTCCCTATATCAGCGAAGGCCAGAAGGCCGGCGCGCTCAAGGTGATCGCCTTCACCACCGACGGCAAGAAGACGCTGGCGGAAGGTAAGCTCGCCGTCATCAACAACCAGGTCGACGCGAGCAGCGGGACTATTCGGCTCAAGGCGGTGTTCGACAACAAGGACCACTCGCTGTGGCCGGGCCAGTCGGTTTCGACGCGTCTTCTGGTGCGGACGCTGAGGGATGCGACCGTCGTTCCCGATGATGCAGTCCAGCATTCGACCAACGGCCTGTACGCCTATACCGTCAATCAGGACAACAAGGCCGAAGTGCACAAGATCAAGGTCAGCTATGGCATCGATGGACGTTCGGTCATTGATGAAGGCCTCACGCCCGGGCAGCAGGTCATCACCGGCGGTCAGTTCAAGGTGCAGCCTGGAAGCCTCGTCTCGACAGCGGTGGCGAGCTCGGATCCGGCCCAGAACAAGGTGCGACAGGAATGACCGAGGGCGGGATTTCGGCACTCTTCATCCGTTATCCCATCGGCACCTCGCTGCTGATGGCCGGCATTCTCTTCGTCGGCCTCGTCGCCTATCCCCTGCTGCCGGTTGCGCCGCTGCCGCAGGTGGACTTCCCGACCATCCAGGTCACCGCCAACCTGCCGGGCGGCAGCCCCGAGACGATGGCCTCGTCGGTGGCGCAACCGCTCGAGCGGCAATTCGCCCAAATTCCCGGCATCGCCCAGATGACCTCGACGAGCTATCTGGGCACGGCGTCGATCACCATCCAGTTCGACCTCAATCGCAGCATCGACGGCGCCGCCAACGACGTTCAGGGGGCGATCAACGCCGCCAGCGGCCAGCTCCCGAAGAACCTGCCCTCGCCGCCGACCTACCGTAAGGTCAACCCTGCGGACGCCCCGATCCTGCTGCTGTCGGCCACCTCCGAGACACTGCCGCTGACCAGCGTCAGCGACGCCGTCGACGCCCAGCTCGCCCAGCAAATCAGCCAGCTCTCCGGCGTCGCGCAGGTCTTCATCGGCGGCCAGCAGAAGCCGTCCATCCGCATTCAAATCGACCCGGCGAAGCTCGTCGCCAAGGGCCTGTCGATGGAGGACGTCCGCAGCCAGATCGCCATTACCACCGTCGACAGCCCGAAGGGCAATATCGACGGGCCCAAGCGCGCCTACACGATCTACGCCAACGACCAGCTCACCCACGCCAAGGACTGGAACGACGTCATCATCGCCTATCGCAATGGCGGCCCCTTGCGAATCCGCGATATCGGCCAGGCGGTCAGCGGCGCCGAAGACGCCAAGCAGGCGGCCTGGGCCAACGGCAAGCGCGGCGTGTTCCTGGTGATCTTCAAGCAGCCCGGTGCCAACGTCATCGACACTGTCGACCGCATCAAGGCCACCCTACCCAGGCTGGTGGCCGCTATTCCGCCCGCAATCAAGATCGAGCTGATCAGCGACCGCACCACCACGATCCGTGCCGCGGTCGAGGACGTCCAGTTCACGCTGCTGCTGACCATCGCGCTCGTGGTCATGGTCATCTTCATCTTCCTGCGCAGCTTCTGGGCCACCGTCATTCCCACGGTGACGGTGCCATTGGCATTATTGGGTGCGTGCGCCTTGATGTGGGTGGTCGGCTATTCGCTGGACAATCTGTCGCTGATGGCGCTCACCATCGCGGTCGGATTCGTGGTCGACGACGCCATTGTGATGCTCGAGAACATCACCCGCTATATCGAGGAAGGCGAATCCCCGCTCGCGGCGGCCTTCAAGGGCTCCAAGGAAATCGGTTTCACCATCGTCTCGATCAGCATCTCGCTGGTCGCGGTGCTGATTCCCCTGCTGCTGATGGGAGGCATCATCGGGCGCCTGTTCCGCGAATTCGCCGTAGTGCTGGCGATGACGATCTTCGTCTCGATGTTCGTGTCGCTGACGCTGACGCCGATGATGGCCTCGCGCTTCCTGCGCGCGCATGGCGAGGTGACCCACGGCAAGTTCTACCAATGGAGTGAGCGCGCCTTCGACGGCATGTTGCGCGGCTACGAATATGTGCTCGACCACGCTCTGGCCTGGCGCCGCACCACGCTCGCGATCTTCTTCGCCACGCTTGGATTGTCGATTTACCTGTTCATTCTGATCCCGAAGGGCTTCTTCCCGCAACAGGACGTCGGCTTGATCACGGCCACGTCCGAAGCCTCGCAGGACATTTCTTTCAAGGAGATGCTCAGACGCCAGGAGCAGCTCGGCAAGATCATCCTGGCCGATCCCGACGTTGCGAGCGTTGCCATGGCGATCGGCGGCAGCGGACGCGCCGGCAACAATGGCGCCCTGTACATCACACTGAAGCCTCGCGATATGCGCGAGGCATCGGCTCAGCAGATCATCGCGCGCCTGCGTCCGCAGTTCGACAAGGTCGAGGGCGCCCGTCTTTACATGCAAGCGGCCCAGGACGTCCGGCTCGGCGGCCGGCCGACCCGCACGCAGTTCGAGTTCACCCTACAGGACGCCGATCTCGCCGAGCTCAACGACTGGGCACCGAAGATCCTCGCCAAGATGCAGACGTTGCCGGAGCTGCGCGACGTCGCGACGGACCAGCAGACGCAGGGCACCACGGTCCAGCTCAAGATCAACCGCGACACCGCCTCGCGCTATGGTATCCAGCCGCAGATGATCGACGACACGCTGTATGACGCCTTCGGCCAGCGGCAGGTCACGCAGTATTTCACCCAGCTCAACACCTACAAGGTGATCCTCGAGATCCTGCCCGAGATGCAGGGCGATCTCGAAAGCCTGAACAAGCTCTATTTGAAATCGCCGCTGACCGGCGAGCAGGTGCCGCTGTCGACCTTCGCGACCTGGACCACCGATCCGGTCCGCCCGCTCTCGATCAGCCATCAGGGTCAGTTCCCGGCGATCACGATCAGCTTCAACCTCGCGCAAGGCGCCGCGCTTGGCCAGGCCACGGAAGCCGTGCAGCGGGCGATGACCGAGCTCGGCGCGCCGCCGACGCTGAATTCGAGCTTCCAGGGCACCGCGCAGGCGTTCCAGCAATCGCTCGGCACCGTGCCGCTGTTGATCCTCGCCGCGCTCGTCGTGGTCTACCTGATCCTCGGCATCCTCTACGAGAGCTATATCCATCCGATCACCATCCTGTCGACCCTGCCCTCGGCCGGCGTCGGCGCGCTCGCGATCTTGATGGCGGCCGGCTTCGACTTCAGCCTGATCGCGCTGATCGGCATCATCCTGCTGATCGGCATCGTGAAGAAGAACGGCATCATGATGGTCGACTTCGCGATCGCCGCCGAACGCGACGAACACAAGACGCCGGAGCAATCGATCCGCCAGGCCGCGCTCCTTCGCTTCCGGCCAATCATGATGACCACGATGGCCGCGCTGCTAGGCGGCGTGCCGCTGATGCTCGGCCACGGCACCGGCGCCGAGATCCGCCAACCGCTCGGCTACGCCATGGTCGGCGGCCTGATCGTCAGCCAAGCGCTGACGCTGTTCACCACGCCGGTGGTCTATCTCTATCTCGACAAGCTCAACAACTGGTTCTCCACCTGGGGCCGTTCGGGTGACGGCGAAGGCGACGAGGCGCCCGAGCACAGCACCGTCAAGCAAGCCGCCGAGTAAGCTTGCACCGCACCTCTCGCGACGCTACAGCGGGACTCACGGTTCACGCTAACGCGGTTTCGCCATGTTCATGCAATCCAGACTTGTCGCCCTCGCCGCTGTCTTGTTGTCGACCAGCGCTGCGTATGCCCAGCAGGGCGCCAAGAAGAACGCCGCTCCGCCTACCTCGACCGCACATCCCGCGCCTGTCCCGACGCAAGCGCAGGCGGACGGCGCTCCGGGCCAGCCCGGTTGGATCGTGCGCTGCACCAGCGCGAGCCGCGACGCGCCGCTCGAATGCGCAATGGAGCAGAACGCTGTACTGACCAAGACCGGCCAGACCGTCATCCTGATCAACATCCGCATCGCGCCCGACACCCGCACGCCGATCGCGCTGCTGCAATTGCCGCTCGGCCTCAACCTGCCCGTCGGCGCCAAGCTCCAGGTCGACGAGGGCAAGACGTTCGATCTCGAGATCCAGACCTGCGAGAACCGCGGCTGCTACGCCTCGACGCCGGTCGCGCCGGATCTGCTCGCCGCCTTGCGGGTGGGCAAGCAGTTGAAGGTTTCCTTCCAGAACATGGCCAAGGAAACGATCGCGATCCCGATGCCACTCAACGACTTCGCCGCGGCCTACGACAAGATCAAGTAACGAGCGCCGTCAGGTCGCGATGTCGCCTGCCCGAAGCAGCGTCGAGAAGCCGCCATAGATCATGCGCTTGCCGTCGAATGGAATGTCGGTGCACTTGAGCCGCGGGTCCGCCATCACCTTCTTGTTGATGGCATCGCGGGTCTCCCGGTCGCGGTAGACGATCCAGGAGAAAACCACGATCTCGTCCTCCTTCGCCATGACCGCGCGCGGAAACGAGGTGAGCTCGCCATAGGGAACGTCGTCACCGATGCATTCGACATAGTCGAGCGCGCCGTGCTCCAGCCAGAGCGCGCAGGCGGTCGTCGCCAGCGCCTTGTAGGCCTCGATCTTGTCCTTCGGCACGGCCAGCACGAAACCATCGACATAGGGCATCACGGATCTCCTTCGGTTGTGTGTGGTCCGAGGACGATGGGGCGCACTGCGATCCGACACGAAACGCGATTTTCAGATGAGGCAAACGGTCGCGATCGATGGTGCCGTCAACGAATTTTGGTCCCTGCCGCAGAGAGGCCGGGGGGTTAAGTCTGGGAAAAAGCGCCCGGAATTGGCTGGGGAACCTGGATTCGAACCAAGACAAACAGAGTCAGAGTCTGTTGTGCTACCGTTACACCATTCCCCACCGGAATAGTCGAACAAATTCAAGGACTTGTCGACTTGCTCGACCGTGGCCGGAAGCGCGTTTGGCGCAAATCACGGCTCAGGCGTGGCAGCGTTCTACCCGCTCGGCTCTGGGCTGGCAAGCGCTGCGGTACTGGGTTGTCTCGACGGGCGATGGCACGAGAGGTCGGAGTCCGCGGCGACAAGGACCGCGCCCGACCGCATGAGGCGATCGGGTCACGGTCCGGCCCCGCAGACGTCTCGAACGTCGCCAGCGCCTTAGGCGCTTAGTCCAGCTTGATGTTCGCGGCTTCGATCACCTTCTTCCACCGCTCGGTCTCGGAGACGATGTAGGCCTTGAAGGGCTCGGAATCCACCGCGACCGCGGTGGCGCCGAGTTCGGCCATCTTCTGCACCGTCTCCGGCTGCTGCATGAAGACGCGGATTTCGGCCGAGAGCTTCTCGACGATCGGCTTCGGTGTGCCTGATGGCACGAAGAAGCCGTGCCAGGCCACGGCCTCGAAGCCCGGCAGGAATTCGGCGACGGCGGGCACTTCAGGATCGAAAGTGGCGCGTTTCGGCGTTGCGGTCGCAAGCATCGCGAGCTGGCCGGTCTTCACTTGTGGCAACAGCAGCGGCACGTTGTCGAAGGCGAGATCGATCTGGCCGCTCAACAGGTCAGTTAGCATCTGGCTGGAGCCCTTGTAGGGTACGTGCACCATCTTGGTGCCGGTCATCTGCTGAAACAATTCGGCTGCCAGATGCTGCGAGGTGCCGACGCCGGCCGAGCCGAACGAGACCTTGTCCGGATTGGCTTTCAGATAGGCGATCAGCTCCGGCACGGTGCGCGCCTTGATCTTGTTGGGGTTCACGACAAGCACATTGGGCACGACGCTGATCTGGGCGACCGGCGCAAGATCCTTGTCCGCCTGATAGCTGAGCTTCGGCCCGTAGAGCGTGGGGTTGATTGCGAGCGCAGACGTGCTAGCAAGACCGAGCGTGATGCCATCCGGCGCCGACCTCGCTAACCGCGTCACGCCGAGGATCGAGCCGGCGCCGCCGACGTTCTCGACCACGAAGGGCTTGCCGAACTTCACCTGCAAATCGTTGGCGACCATGCGCGCGAAGATATCCGCGGTGCCGCCGGCGGCGAAGGGCACGATCACCGTCACCTGCTTGGACGGATAACCGTCCTGGGCCTTGGCCGGCGACGCCGCCAGCAGCATGAGTGAGGCAAGAACAAGCCACAGCGATCTCATCGAAGTTTCCTCTGTTTTCAGTGTTGTTGATTGGCTGCCGCGAACGAGCGGCGGGGATGGCTAAAGCGTGATGCATCGCGCTTTAGGTTTTTGTTTGAGCATGATCGTTTCGGAAACCGCTACACACTTTTCCGGATCATGCTTTAGAACGCGACCTCATACATGTGCAGGATCGCATCCCGGCTAAGATCGCGCGGATTGTTGTCGAGCAGGCGGCGAATGGCGTACGCCTCGTCGGCCATCACGCCGAGGTCGTCCCTGGACACGCCGAGCCCCGACAACCGCATCTCGATACCGAGATCGGCGCAGAACTTGTAGGTTGCGTCGAACGCCAGCTTTGCATCGCCCTGCTTCGGCAATCCAAGCGCCTGGAGCACCGCGACGGTCTTCGCCTCCACGGCCGGCATATTGAAGGCCAGGGTGTGCGGGAAGATCACCGCGCAGGCAAGCCCATGCGCCACATGGTGACGCGTGCCGAGCGGATACGCGACCGCATGGCCGGCGGTCGTGTTCACCGGTCCCAGGCAATAGCCGCCATAGAGCGAGGCCAGCGCCAGGCCCGCGCGCGCCTTGCGATCGCCACCATCGGCCACCGCCCGCTTGAGATACAGCCCAACCAGGCGCGCGCCTTCGAGCGCATAGAGGTCGATCATCGGATGCGCCTTGCGGCTGGTATAAGCCTCGACGCAATGCGCCAGCGCGTCGACGCCAGTCGCCGCAGTGACCTCCTTCGGCACGGTCATTGTCAGATCCGGATCGACGATGGCAATGTCAGCCAGCATGACGCGGCTCTGCACCGCCTGCTTGTTCTGGCTCACGGGGTCGGTGACGAGCGCGCGGGTGCCGGCTTCGCTGCCAGTGCCCGACGTGGTGGGAATCTGCATCAGCGCCACGTTGCGGCTGGCCACTTTCTCTGACCCGACGATGTCGGCGAAAGCCACGTCGCTCGTGCACATCACCGCGACCAGCTTGGCCAGATCCATCGCGCTGCCGCCGCCGAACCCGACGACGAGATCGGGCTTGGCGTCGCGCGCCATGGCAACAGCCTTCTCGAGATTGGGCAAGTCCGGCTCGGGCTTCACATCGCCGAACACCTTCACTGAGCCCGGCAACGCAAGCGTATCGACGCGTTGCGCATTGAATGGGTCCGAGATCACCAGCGGCCGTTTGGCGCCGATCCGCTCGGCGAAACGCGCTGCGGCGGCGATTGTACCGCAGCCGAACTCGATCGCAGTCGGGCGGAGGATTTCAATGGGCGTGAAGGCGTTGGTCATCGTGTTCGATCTCATGACTTGGATGCGGAAGCGCCTGCGGCCAGCCGCTCGGCATAATCGATGGCCTCGATCAGGCTGTGCTCGTTGGCTATGCCCTTGCCGGCAATGTCGAAGGCGGTGCCGTGATCGACGGAGGTGCGGATGATCGGCAGGCCTAGCGTGATGTTGACGCCGGAGAGCTCCTGCCAGCGGCCGGTCGCGGGATCGACCTGGAAGCCGAGCAGCTTGACCGGGATGTGGCCCTGGTCGTGATACATCGCGACCGCAGCATCGTACTGGCCGGCGCGCAGCTTGACGAAAATGGTATCGCCAGGCACGGGGCCGACGACGTCGAGACCGTCGGCGACCGCCCTGGCGATCGTCGGCGCCGAGACGTCGATGTCCTGCCGGCCGAACAGACCGCCCTCGCCGGCATGCGGGTTGAGCGCAGCGATCGCGATCTTCGGCCGTTCGATGCCGAGCCGGCGCAGCGCGCCATCGGTGAGGTCGATCACCATGCGCAGGCGCTCCGGCGTCAGGCGCTTCGGCACGTCCTCCAGCGCGACATGGGTCGAGACATGGCTGACGCGCATGTTGCCATGGGCCAGCAGCATTACCGAGCCGCGCACGCCGGTGAGATGTGCGAGCATCTCGGTATGTCCAGGAAAATGATAGCCGGCCCTGTTGAGCGCTTCCTTGTTCAGCGGCGCCGTGACGATGGCGGCGGTGCGGCCCGCCTGCGTCAGGCGCACGCCCTGCTCGATCGCTTTGTAGGCAAAGCGGCCGCCATCGGCGCTGAGCACGCCAGGCCTGATCGGGTCGCCCTCGACGTCGGCCTGAAGAAAACAGAGATTGGACCAGTCGGGGTCCTCGACACTGACTTCGGGAATGGCGACATTGGCGCCGAGTGCCGCTCTCGCGCCATCAAGCGCCGCGCCGCTGCCGATGATCAACAGGCGCAGATCGCCCTTCGTGATCCGGTCCTTCAGCGCGACGCAAGCCTTGACGATGATCTCCGGCCCGATCCCGGCGGGATCACCCATGGTGATGGCAAGATGACAAGAGGTCATGTCGGGCTCCCCATATTGAGCAAATGATTGTCCCGGAGTAGATCGCGCCAGAGCTCGCTTGGTCCGAATGCACCGGATTTCGAGATGACGTCGACGCCGGCCCAACGGCCGCCCTGCAAGATCGAGCGCGGCAGTCCCGGCACAATACGTCCCGTCACCTGGAGCGCATGCGCGCCAAGGGCAACGCACGCCGCCTTCAGGGTCTCGCCGCCGGCAACGATCAGCGTGCCCGGAGGTTCGAGCGCCGCGATCAGTGCCGACATTTCGCGCGCAATCCGCCGCGCCGCCTCGGCGCGGGCCAGGCCCTCGGCGAGAGCGAATTTGACCAGTGCCACGCCGTCATCGGCAAGCTTGTGCCGGACAGGCGCCGCGCTCCAGCCTTCCGCAAGTGCGATGGTTGCCGCGCCGCACGCGGCCAGCTGAGACGCAGTCGCAGGCTGATCCGAGCCGAACAGCCCCAGCACCGGCAGCTTCAATTGGCCCGGCGCCTCGGCGCGATGGCTGCGGGCGAGCGCGCCGGCGAGCCCACCGCTTCCGCACCACAGCACAGGCCCTGGCATCCGCCGTCCCATCTGGACGATACGATCGAGGTCGATATCACTTTCGGCATCGAAAACCTGAACGCCGCCCTGCGATAGCGTATCGGCCCCGCCCTGCCGCGCCTCGATGTCTTCCTGCCGCAGCTCGGTCAGGAGATTGTCGCCGACGCGATGCCACTCGCCTTGTAGCGTGCGCGCGAATTGCTGGCCATCCACGGTGCGGCGCCCCTGATAGTCGAAGGCGGGCGCGACTACGCAGGACGCCCAATCGCCGCTATGCAGGCAGGCGCCGAGCTCGGCCGCCCACGCGCCACGAAGGAGACTATCGACCTTCTTGTAGGCGATCGTCGCCCCGCGGAGCTGCGGCGCCAGTCGTCCAACGATCTCGACGCTCTTGGCTTTCGACCGCTCGCGGGTACCGCTATCGATCGCGAGGCTCCGACTGTTCGGTACTGCAGGCGCAGGTAGCCAGGTGACGTCGAACGGCCCGCACAGACCGACGAACTCCGCCGCGGTGTCGAGTGCACCGGAGAGATCGTCGGCAAGCAGGCGGACGCTCGTCATCGTCGCGCGCCTCCGGCACTAAAGATCTTGCCCGGATTGATCAGTCCATTCGGGTCGAGCAAGCGCTTGATATCACGCATCAGCTCGATGTCGAGGGGATCAGTAACGCGAGCGAGGCGGCCGCAATTGGTGATGCCAATGCCGTGCTCGGCACTGATGGCTCCGCCCTGCGCGGCGGTCTCGTCGTCGACGATCTCGTTGATCTCCGCCACCAGCGCGGCCGTGGCAGCGCCATCCTGGCAACGCGCGCGGTCAATCAGGGCGATCACGTGGATGTTGCCGTCGCCGATATGGCCGTGCATCACGACGCGCGCATGCGGGACGGCGGCCTTGATCCGGGCTTCGACATTGGTCACGAAGGCCGCCTGCCTCTCCAGCGGCACCACGCTGTCATGCGACACGACATAGCCGCTGCGCTTGTTGCCTTCGGACACGCTGTGCCTGACCACCCAGATCGCCTTGGCTTGCGCAAGGTTGGACGCGAAGATCACGTCTTCAGCGAGCCCGGCCTCCATCGCTGCCGCGAGCACCGTGGCGAGCGGTTCGTCGAGGTCAACGCCTGCGAGCGTGTCGGTCAGTTCGACGATCAGATACCAAGGCGTCGTCAGCTCGAATGGGATCGTGACATGCGGCACGGTCTGCGCAATCGCTTCGATTTGCGAGCGCGACATGATCTCGAGGCTGCCGAGCCGGTCGCCGACTGTGCCGCGCAGGCGCTGCATGATCTCGAGCGCCTGCTCGACGCCTTGCAATTTCAGCAGCGCCAGCGCGAAGCTGCGCGGCGGTGCAAACAGTTTCAGGACCGCCGCCGTGACGATGCCGAGAGTGCCTTCTGCGCCGATGAAGAGCTGCTTGAGCGCGTAACCGGTGTTGTCCTTGCGCAGCGCGCGCAGGCCGTTAAAGACACGCCCGTCGGGCAGCACGACCTCGAGCCCGAGGACCAGATCGCGTGTCGGTCCGTAGCGCAGCACGGCCGTGCCGCCGGCATTGGTGGAGATGTTGCCGCCGATCTGGCAGGAGCCCTCGGCACCCAGACTCAAGGGAAAATAGCGATCGACGCTACGGGCTGCGTTCTGCACCTCGGCGAGGATACAGCCAGCTTCCACCGTGATCGTGTTGGCGAGCGGGCTGACGTCGCGCACGGCCCGCAGACGGTCGAGCCGGATCACGACATTGCCCGCACGATCGTCCGGCGTCGCGGCCCCGCACATGCCTGTGTTGCCGCCCTGCGGCACGATCGCGAGCTGCCTTGCCGCGCAGTATTTGACGATTGAGGCGACCTCGGCGGTCGAGGCGGGCTTCACCACCGCGATTGCGCGACCGTGATAGCGACCGCGCCAGTCCACCACATAGGGCTCATGGTCGGGTCCGGACGGGATGACGTGCTTGTCGCCGACGATGTCAGCGAGCCCGGGCAGCGCATCCTGGAAGGAGTCGGACATCGGATCGCCTCGCTGCCGCGTCGCGACTAAACGGCGGCTGCGAATGCGGCGGCATCCGCAAGCAGCTCTTTCACTTGGGCCGACGCTAAGGATTCCAGCGGCGGACGTAGCCGTTGCCATCCGGCATGGCCGGTGCGCTCGGCCACCAGCGCCTTCAATGACGCCATCTGTGCGAAGCGCGAAACCAACTCGCGCGCCTTGACGATACGCGCTTGCGCCGCCTTGAGGGCGGCGTCGTCGTCGCTGTCGCGAAAATGCTTATAGACATAGGCAAGGTCGCGCGCGACGAGATTGGAGGTCGCGGTGATGCAGCCGGCACCACCCTTGCGGAGCAGCGGCAGCAGCAACGGATCGGCGCCGACCAGTACCGAAAAGCCGGGGAAGCGCTCGACCATCGCGGTCATATTGACGAAGTCACCGGAGGAATCCTTGATGCCGGTGAACGTCGCCGGATAGGCCGCACGCAATCGCTCGATCAGCGCATGCGAGATCGGCTGCGCTGACATCTGCGGGATGTGATAGAGCACGATCCTGAGCCTGGCATCGCCGATGCGCTGCACGACCTCACTGTAGGATGCGAAAATGCCGTCGTCGGTGACGCCCTTGTAGTAGAACGGCGGCAGCATCACCACGGTGTCGACGCCGACCGAGAGCGCATGACGCGTCAAGGCGATGGTCTCGCTGAGCGCGGCGACACCGGTGCCCGGAAGAAGCCGCTGCGGCGCGATGCCGGCGGCCACCACCGCTTCGAGCAGCGCGATGCGCTCGGCGGCCGAGAACGAGTTCGCCTCGCCGGTCGTGCCGAGCAGCGCGATGCCGTCGCAGCCTTGGTCGAGCAGATAGCGGCAATGCGCGACGAAGCGCGCATGATCGGGAGCGAGCTCGGCGTCGAGCGGCGTCAGCGCGGCGGAGAACACGCCATGAGGGTGCAGCGATGATGTCGACAAACTTCCTCCCATCCTTAAATCGATATTGTTCGGAATGCGAACATTTGTTATGCAGTTGGCCCGTGGTAAAATCAGCTTGCCGCCACGTCAAGGGGACATGTCATGGCGAGACATTCGCACGTGCCCAAGGTCGAAAAGAAGGCCACGAAACGCGTACCGGGCGCTGGCGCAACGAATCCAAAGAACTACGTCGCATCCGTCGGCAAGGCCTTTGCCGTGCTCAAGAGCTTCACCGGCGAAGCCTTCGAGCTCACCCTGAGTGAGATTGCCGCACGGGCCGACCTCGATCGCGGCACCGCATTCCGCCTGATCCAGACCTTGATCGAACTTGGCTACCTTCAGGCCGTTCCGCAGAGCCGCCGGTTTCGCCTGGGCGTTGCCTGTCTCGACCTCGGCTATACCGTGCTGTCGCACGGATCGCTGCGGCCGATCGTCGAGCCGCTGCTGCGCGACCTCGTTCCTGATGTCGGCGATGCGGCCTCGCTCGGCATCCTCGATGGCGGCGACGTGGTCTATCTCGCACGGGTCGGCGCGGGCCTCGATCGTCACAAGATGGATCGCCGGCCGGGCACGCGAATCCCGGCCTATAGCGCCGCGCTCGGCCATGTCATGCTGGCGCATCTGGCGCGGGACGAGCAGATCGAGCGGCTGGAGTCGCGACCGCGCGTCAAGCTGTCGGAGCGAACGCTCACCGACCTCGACGCCCTGCTCGCCCGACTCGACCAGGTGAAAAAGAAGGGGCACGCCGTCTCCGACGGCGAGAACGCCTACGGCCTGCGCACGCTGGCAACGCCGATCTTCGACGCTCAGGGGCTCGCGATCGGGGGATTGAGCGTCACCATCGATGCGGTGCGCATGGACATGCCGGCCTTTCGCGATCAGGCGCTCCCGCGCCTGATGCAGGTGACGCGCCAGGTGCAGGACCTCGCCATCAAGTCGGGATTGACGACCTGAACGCCGTCGCGAGTGCTAGACGGCAATGCGGTCGAAGTCGGCAGCTATCCGGGTGTTCGGAAAAATTCTGGCTGCCTCCGCAAGGACCTCATCGTCGTCATAGCGGCCCGACTGATGCGTGAGCACAAGCTGGCCGACGCCGGTTTCGGCCGCAAATGCAGCCGCATCGCGCGCAGTGAGGTGCCCATAGTCCCGCGCGGTCGATGCGTCGCGATCGAGGAACGTTGCCTCGATCACCAGCAGATCGGCGCCAGAAACGTATTTGGAGAGGTCTTCGGTCGTTTCGGTGTCGCCGATCACGATGAGCTTCCTGCCGCCGCTCGGCGGCCCCAGGACGTCTCCCGGGTCGATGGTTCGATCAGCGAGCACGACTGCTCGTCCCGCAGCCAATTCTCCCCGCATCGGCCCGTCTGGAACGCCCAGCTCAGCAAGGCGCTCCGGCCGAAGACGGCGGCGGGCGGGACTCTGGAAGGCGAAGCCAAAACTGTCGGTGTCGCGATGGCGAACCGGAAAGCAGCCGATGGTGAAGGCGCCGGCATCGATGACCTGCCCTTCGGTCAGCGGCGCGAACTCCACCGCGATCGGCGCCCTGCCCGCGCCCCACAGGCTTGCGAGCAGGCGGACGACGAGGTCGAGCGTGCGCTGCCCTGCATGAACGGTCATCATGTCGGCGCTCTGCCGCAACCCCAGCGTTGAAAAGAGACCGGGAATGCCGAGCACGTGATCGAGATGGGCATGCGTCAGCAGGATGCGGTCGAGCCGCCGAAAGCCGGCGCCAGCGCGCAGCAACTGGCGCTGCGTGCCCTCGCCGCAATCGACCAGAACGCGCTTGCCCGCCGCCTCGACCAGGAGCGCCGGATGGTTACGCTCCGCCGACGGAACACTGGCCGAGGTTCCGAGAAATGTCAGGGCGAACATGGTCTCACGTGTCCAGCTGTGGACGGTCTCACCGCCCCCAATGCCATGCGAGCAGCAGCGCGTACAAGCCCATCGACGCGGCATAGAGCGCGGCGAGGAGTGCGTATCCTGCGATCTGGCGTCCGATCCTCGCCTTCGGCGCGATCCACCAATCGAGCGCCTTGAAGGCGGCGGGCACCAGCCACCAGCCGAGCAGCTGGGTGCTGACGAGATTGCCGACGAAGAGCGACAGCCAGACCGGCACGCCGTGGCTGTCGATCAACGGCGCGCTGATGAAGTAGCCCCAGAGGTAGACGACGGGATAGAGCACCAGAAGGACGATGAGATTGCTCTTCCAGATCAGGCCAGGTCCTTGCTCCGCCGCCTTGCCGGCCGGGAACCAGAAATTGAAGCCGTAGCTCGCCCGCTTCACGCTCATGCCGGCGTTGAAGCGCTCGCCTTCCCTCAGCAGCGACTGCCGCAACGGCGAGTCCAGCCACGCATTGAGGTTGGCATCACAGTCGAACGACAGGATGATGATCCATTCGTCGTGCAGGCCCGGAATCGGTCGCTCGATCTTGTGGCGCAAAAATCCCTTGAACTCGGCCTCCGCGGCCTGAATGCGCTGCTGCCATTTGAGGAAGGCGTCCTCGAGTCCGTCCGGCACCTTGAAAGAGATCACGGCAGAGACTGCGCTCTCGCGCGGCACGCCGGTGTCGGGCAGGATGTGGACATCCTCCGAACCGACGAAGAAGCGCTGCACCTCCGCGATGAGCCGCGCCCGCACATCGCTCTGAAGCCAGGCGCGGGCTGCCGCCGGGCTCGCGAAGCGCAGGATCGTCACCCAGTCGACATGCGCCGGCGGTTGCGGCGGCACCACCTCCTGGCTGAGGAAGCCGGGCCAGGCCTTGAGCACGTCGCCGACCTCGCCGTTCCACCGCGCGAACGCGGCGAAGCCGTCGTCGGCGATGCGGCGCTGGATGACGAGGGCGACCGGCTGTCCGGCCGTATCAGGAGATGCGCTCATGAGCAGCCGCCTCAGCTCTTCTTGTAGAGACGCTTGCCCATCACCCAGGTCTCGTCGACGCAGCGATCGTCGCCGACCATCATCACGGCGAAGAGCATGCTCGCAGCCTCGTCCATCGTGCGCGGCCCGCCGCCCTCGGCGATCAGCGACTGGTGCCAGGGCTGCGCGGCTTGCCCGCCGTTCGGATCGAGCGCGACGAAATCAGCCTCCTTGCCGGGTTCGAAATTGCCGAGCTTGTCGTCGATGTAGAGGCCTTCGGCACCGCCAAGCGTGATCGACCAGAAACCGCGATACGGCGAGAGCTTGTTGCGCTCGGCTTCAGCGAGATCCTTGCGCGCCGGATCAATGCTGCCGTCGAGCAGCGTGTTATTGCACATGCCGACCTTGTAGGCATCGTCGAGCACGGAGATCATGGAGAAGCGGTTGCCGCCGCCGACGTCGGTGCCGAACGACATTTTCACGCGATGCTCCGGATCGGTGGCGCGGCCAATGCGGAACAGGCCGCTGCCGAGGAACAGGTTCGAGCACGGGCAGAACACCACCGCGGCGCCCTTCTTCGACATGCGACGGAACTCGTTGTTCGAGAGGTACACGCCATGGCCCCCGGAGAATTTCGGACCGACGAGATCGAACTTCTCGTAGACGCCGAGATAATCCTGACAGTCCGGGTGCTCGACGAGCACGCCGCTGCATTCGGCCGGGTTCTCGGAGATGTGGGTGTTGACCCAGCAGTCCGGATGCTCATGCTTGAGGCGCTGACACGCTTTCAGCAGCTCCGGCGAGGCACCGAAGGCAAAGCGCGGCGTGATGGCATAGAGGTTGCGGCCCTTGTTGTGGTACTGCGCGATCAGCCGCTTGCTGTCGCGATAGAAGTTCTCGGGCGTGTCGACATAGTCAGCCGGGGCGTTGCGATCGATGCCGGTGAGGCCCGCGATCACACGCATGTTGCGGCGGGCTGCCTCCTCGAACAGCTCCTCGGTCGACACTGGCGACGAGCTCGTGAACGCCTGGCACGTCGTGGTGCCGGAGGCCAGCAGCGCATCGAGGAAGCGCTTCACGCCCTCGCGGGCATAGTTGCGGTCCTTGTATTTGAGCTCTTCCGGATAGATCCACATCTGCAGCCACGGCAGCAGTTGTTCGCCATAGGCGCCGAGCACCCGGGTCTGCGGCAGATGGATGTGGCCGTCGATGAAGCCCGGGACGATGATGCGGTCCTCGATATGGGTGATCTGCACGCCCGGATGCGCGGCGGCAATCTTGTCATACGGGCCGAACGCCTTGATGACGCCGTCGGTGACGACCATGAGGCCGTCCTGGTGAAAGCGCGCGGCGGCCTGCTCGTTGCCGATGTGCCTCCAGGGATCGTCGACGAAGTCGAAGAACGTGCCGCGAATACCGACGGAGGTCATGATTTGGTTCCTTCCTCTAAGTCTGTGTGGCGTGGCCCGCTGAGGGCAGCGCGATCGCAGGCAGCGTGCCCCCAACAGTGCAGAGGCCGAGATAAACCCAATTGCTCGGCGCCTGCGTCGCTTCAGGCAGCACCGCCGCGATCGCCATGGCGCCGCTCACCGCGAGATGGCAGGGCGCGCTGATGAGACCGCCGAACAGGCCGTGGCTGCGCTCGTCCTTGGAATTTGGCTGAACGGCACGACGCCCAGCAGGATCGGCACGACCCTTCCGTTCGCGCGCCCGGCGTCGGAAGCAGGTGCAGTCATGGCTCACGCCCCTCGGTCTCCGCCGGCCGCGTCTTTCGTGCCCGCAACGAGAGGCGACGATACAGGTTGCGGATCTTGACGCACGGAGCGTGCCAGAACTGTGTGTAAAAACCCTTAGGAGTTACCGTATCCATGCGGAGACTTGACCGCTGATGCCGTGGCCGGAGGGCTCAGAACAAAAAACGCGAAAACAACCCCATGCACAGTACAAATCATTGATGAATTTCAGGCCGAAGCGTTCAGCCAGGCCATTTGACTCGTCGGGCAAAACAGGCGCAGACTTGCATGATCGCCGATCGTGAAATCCGACATCGCGCCGACGCCGTTAACGTTTCGGAAGGCATCGCCGCTTCGAACGCGCGCGCTTCGACATCAGGTCAATTGTCGAAGACGCGAGGCAGCGCATTTAATCCGCGCTCGATCTCGGTTTGCACAACGCCACGCTTGTCCGGCAGATGGATTGAGTCCGGCAGGCGTCGGCAATCGAGGTTAGAGATGACTCTCCGCAGAACCGACGGTGTGTGGCTGAATGAACCGGAACGATGGACGGCTGAGGGCGAGAGCCTAAAGATCATCACTGACAAAGGCACCGACTTCTGGCGCGAGACCCACTATGGCTTTAATCGCGACAGCGGGCATTTCCTGGGCTTTCCAACCGGCGAAGCATTCACCGCCAGTTTACGCGTTCAGGGCGACTTCCAGGCGCTCTACGATCAGGCGGGCATCATGGTGCGCGTCGACGCGGAGCATTGGGTCAAGGCCGGGATCGAACTCTCGGACGACCGCGCCATGCTCGCGAGCGTGTTAACCAACGAGCGATCGGACTGGGCCACGGCATCCTATGAGCATGATGCTGGCGATTTTTGGGTGCGCGCGACCGTCGCCAACGGCGTCCTTCGTTTGCAAGTTTCGGCCGACGGCAAGTACTGGCCTCTGATGCGGCTAGCACCGTTTCCGGCAGCGAGCTCCTATCTTGTGGGGCCCATGGCCTGCACACCGGAACGGGCAGGGCTAGAAGTCGTATTCTCGACGTTTCATCTGACACCGCCGCTTGGAAAGGACCTACACGACCTGAGCTAAGTGGCCGTTCTGCAATCTCGCTCGCTGTCGCGCGGACAGATCGACGTTCACCACAGAGCCGTCCCGCTCGCCTCTACTCTCGCGCCGACTGCGCCTCGACCGCCTGTACGGCGACACTTGCCACCTGCCGCAGCGCCTCGCGTTCCGCGCCCGAGGACGCCATCACGCCCATGCCGACCGCGACGGCGGAGACGTAGCGCGCGAGCGCGGCGGGATCGGCGCTTTCCTTCAGATCACCTTCGGCTTTGGCGCGAACAAAGCGGTCGTGGAGCTGGTCTTCGTTCTGGGCGCGGCGGGCGGCGAGCTCGAACGGGACGTTCTCGGAGCCCGTACCGCAGGCGATGCCGCCTTGCACCAGCAGGCAGCCGGGCGGATTCGCCGGATCGGTCTGCTTGTCGGCGATGCCCATCAGCATCCGCTCGGCGACGGCGCGGGCGGTGGGTGCCGCGACCACCTCGTCCATCCAGACGGCGCGCAATTTGGTGTAGCGGTCGAGCGCGGCCTTCAGCAGGCCTTCCTTGTTGCCGAAGCAGGCGTAGAGACTCGGCGGATTGATGCCCATGGCCTCGGTGAGCTGGGCAATGGTCGCGCCCTCATAACCATGGCGCCAAAACACTTCCATCGCCTGATCCAACGCCGTCTCGGCGTCGAATTCGCGGGGGCGTCCCATGCCCATGTGCCTGTCTCCTCGGAATTGGCGCCCTGTAGTGACCTAACGCCTGATCTTATCTAGTTGTTCTGGCTTTCTTTTTCTTGTGTCTTCCAATCGTCGCGGTATCGACGTACAATTTTCTTCGTGAATGATACATAAGTATCTTGCACTGCGGCATCCAGCTCCACATCTGTAGTGAACACTACATATCTGGAGCGCGCAAATGCACCCCTCCCAAAATACCGCCCGCACCGGCCGTTTCCGCCGCCTCCTCGGTGGCGTCGCCATCGTAGGCGCCCTCGCCGCCGCCGGCTCGATCGCGACCGGCCGCTACTTTCACGCGGCGCAAGCGACCGCACCGGCGGCCGCAGCCGAACAAGCCGTTTCCGTCACCGTCGCGATGATCGAGCCGCGGCAAACTGTGCTGTGGGACGATTTCTCCGGCCGGCTGGAGGCCATCCACCGAGTCGAGCTGCGCCCCCGCGTCGCGGGGGCGATCCTGTCGACCAATTTCACGGAAGGTACGTTGGTGAAGGCCGGCGACGTGCTGTTCAAGATTGATCCGGCGCCTTACGCGGCGGAGGTCGACAAGGCCAACGCCCAGCTCGAAGCCGCCAAGGCGCGCGTTGTCTTTACCCAGAGCGAGCTCGAGCGCGGCGCGCAGCTGGTCGGCAACGCCGTGGTGACGCGGCGCGACTACGACCAGCGCGAGAATGCCAGTCGTGAAGCGATTGCCAACGTGAAGGCGGCCGAGGCAACGCTGCAGACCGCAAAGCTCAATCTCGGCTACACCGAGGTGCGCGCGCCTGTGGACGGCCGCGTCGGCAAGATCGAGGTCACGGTCGGCAATCTCGTCGCCGCCGGCACCGCCTCTCCCGTGCTGACCTCGCTGGTCTCGGTCAATCCGATCTACGCCTCGTTCGACGCGGACGAAGAGGTGGTGCTGCGCGCGCTGAATTCCATTGCAGACGGCTCCGGCCAACGCGGCAAGCTCGACCAGATCCCGGTGGAGATGACGACCTCCGGCGGCCTCTCGGCGAAGGGCCACATCCAGCTGATCGACAACCAGGTCAACGGTCAGAGCGGCACCATCCGCGTCCGCGCGGTTTTCCCCAACGAGGACGGCCGTCTCATCCCCGGCCAGTTCGCCCGAGTGCGCATGGGGCAACCGAAGCAGCAGACGCTGGTCATGATCGACGAGCGCGCGATCGGCACCGACCAGGACAAGAAGTTCGTGATGGCGGTCGGTGACGACAGCCGCGCGGTCTACCGGCCGGTCACGCTCGGCGGCGCCGTCGATGGGCTCCGCGTCGTCACCTCGGGCCTGAAGCCCGGCGACCGCGTCGTCGTCAATGGCTTGCAGCGCGTGCGTCCCGGCGCCCTGCTCAAGACGGAGGTGGCAGCGATGGGCGCGCGAGGGCCGCAGCAGGCATCCAACCACAGCAACCAGGACGTGGTGCAACGCTAGTGTCTGTCATTCCGGGGTGCGCGTAGCACGAACTACGGTGCGCACGCGCGCACCTGAGAATCTCGACATTTTGAAACTCCGACCATCTCACCTTCAGATTCCGGGATCGCGGGCTTCGCTCGCGCCCCGGAATGACGGCGGAGGGGGTCGGAGACGCGGGAAGACATTGCCCAGGGGCAAAGCCATGAATCTTTCAAAATTCTTCATCGATCGTCCTATTTTTGCCGGCGTGCTGTCGGTCCTGATCTTCCTTGCCGGCCTGATCTCGCTGTTCGCGATGCCGATCTCGGAATATCCCGATGTCGTGCCCCCTTCCGTCGTGGTACGCGCGACCTATCCCGGCGCCAACCCCAAGGTGATCGCGGAGACGGTGGCGACGCCGATCGAGGAGCAGATCAACGGCGTCGAGAACATGCTCTACATGTCGAGCCAGGCGACCACTGACGGCGCGATGACGCTGACGGTGACGTTCCGCCTCGGCACCGACCCCGACAAGGCAACGCAGCTGGTGCAGAACCGCGTGCAGCAGGCCGAACCGCGCCTGCCCGCCGTCGTGCGCCAGCTCGGCATCATCACCAAGAAATCGTCGCCCGACCTCACCATGGTCGTGCACCTGCTGTCGCCGAACGGCCGCTACGACATGACGTATTTGCGCAACTACGCGGTGCTCAACGTCAAGGACCGGCTCGCGCGGATTGACGGCGTTGGCGACGTGCAGCTCTATGGTGCCGGCGATTATTCGATGCGGGTCTGGGTCGATCCGCAGAAGGCCGCCGAGCATGGCCTGACTGCGAGCGACATCGTGAGGGCGATCCAGGCGCAGAACGTCGAAGCCGCCGCCGGCGTCGTCGGCTCCTCCCCGAACGTCAAGGGCATCGATCTCCAGCTCTCCGTCAATGCCGAAGGGCGGCTCGCGAACGAAGAACAGTTCGGCGACATCGTGGTCAAGACTGGCGCGCGTGGTGAAGTGGTGCGCTTACGCGACGTCGCTCGCATCGAGCTTGGCGCGTCCGAATACGGGCTGCGCTCGCTGCTCGACAACAAGCAGGCGGTCGCGATCCCGATCTTCCAGGCGCCGGGCTCCAACGCGCTTGAGATCTCCGACCACGTCCGCGCCACCATGGCCGAGATCAAGAAGAACATGCCCGAGGGCGTGTCCTATCAGATCGTCTACGACCCGACCCAGTTCGTGCGCTCGTCGATCGAAGCGGTCATCCACACGCTGCTGGAGGCCATTGCGCTGGTGGTGCTGGTCGTGATCCTGTTCCTCCAGACTTGGCGCGCCTCGATCATCCCGCTTCTGGCCGTGCCGGTGTCGATCGTCGGCACATTCGCAGTGATGCATGTGTTCGGCTTCTCCATCAACGCGCTCAGCCTGTTTGGCCTGGTGCTCGCGATCGGCATCGTCGTCGACGACGCCATCGTCGTGGTCGAGAACGTCGAGCGCAATATCGAGGCGGGGCTATCGCCGCGCGATGCCACCTATCAGGCGATGCGTGAGGTCTCCGGCCCGATCATCGCGATCGCGCTGGTGCTGGTCGCGGTGTTCGTGCCGCTCGCCTTCATCTCCGGCCTGACCGGGCAGTTCTACAAGCAGTTCGCGTTGACGATCGCGATCTCGACCGTGATCTCCGCGGTCAACTCGCTGACACTGTCCCCGGCCTTGTCGGCGCTGCTGCTGAAAGGCCATAACGAACCGAAAGACAAGCTGACGCTGATCCTCGAAAAGACGCTCGGCTGGTTCTTCCGCGGCTTCAACAAGGGTTTTACGCGCTCCTCGGAGAATTACAGCGGCAGCGTCACCAGAGTGATCTCGGGCAAGGCCGCGGTGATGGGCCTCTACGTGGTCCTGGTCGGCCTCACCGCCCTCTTGTTTCAGCAGGTGCCGAGCGGCTTCGTGCCGGGCCAGGACAAGCAATATCTGGTTGGCTTCGCCCGCCTGCCCGATGGTGCCACCCTCGACCGCACCGAAGAGGTGATCCGCAAGATGAGTGACATCGCGCTGACCCAGCCCGGTGTCGAGAGCTCGGTCGCCTTCCCGGGCCTGTCGATCTCCGGCTTCACCAACTCTTCCAATGCCGGCATCGTGTTCTCGACCCTCAAGCCGTTCGACGAGCGCAAGGCCCCTTCGCTCAGCGGCCCCGCCATCGCGGCCGATCTGAACAAGAAATATGCGGGGATTCAGGAAGCCTTTATCGCCATGTTCCCGCCGCCGCCGGTCAATGGTCTCGGCACCATCGGCGGCTTCAAGCTCCAGATCGAGGACCGTGCCGGTCTCGGCTATGAGGCGCTGAACGAGGCGACCAAGGCGTTCATGGCGGCGATGCAGAAGGCCCCGGAGATCGCCGGCGTGTTCTCGAGCTTCCAGGTCAACGTGCCCCAGCTGTTCGCCGACATCGACCGCACCAAGGCGCTCCAATTGGGCGTGCCCGTGACGGAGGTGTTCAACACGCTTCAGATTTACCTCGGTTCCTACTACGTCAATGACTTCAACAAGTTCGGCCGCACTTATTCCGTCCGCGTGCAGGCTGACGCGCCGTTCCGCGCTCGCGCCGACGACATCAGGCAGTTGAAGGTGCGCTCGTCCTCGGGCGACATGGTGCCGTTGTCGGCGCTGCTCACGATCCGCCAGAGCGCGGGGCCGGAGCGCGCGATCCGCTACAACGGCTTCCTGTCCTCCGACATCAATGCGGCCGCCGCTCCCGGCTTCTCCTCCGGCCAGGCGCAGGAGGCGGCGACGCGGATCGCCGCGGAAGTGCTGCCGCCGGGCTTTGCCTTCGAATGGACCGATCTGACTTATCAGGAGTTCATCGCCGGCAATTCCGGCGTCTGGGTGTTTCCGCTGGCCATTCTGCTCGTGTTCCTGGTGCTGGCCGCACTCTATGAGAGCCTGACCTTGCCGCTCTCGATCATCATGATCGTGCCGATGGGCCTGCTGGCCGCGATGTTCGGGGTCTGGATTTCGAAGGGCGACAACAACGTCTTCACCCAGATCGGCCTGATCGTCCTCGTGGGCCTCTCGGCCAAGAACGCGATCCTGATCGTCGAATTCGCGCGCGAGCTCGAGTTCGCAGGCCGCACGCCGCTCCGCGCCGCGATCGAGGCGAGCCGGCTACGGCTGCGCCCGATCCTGATGACGTCGATGGCGTTCATCATGGGTGTGCTGCCACTGGTGCTCTCCACCGGCGCGGGCTCGGAGATGCGGCGCGCCATGGGCGTTGCCGTGTTCTCCGGCATGATCGGCGTCACCGTGTTCGGCCTGTTCCTGACGCCGGTGTTCTATGTGCTGCTACGCACCGTCACCGGCATGAAGCCGCTGACGCATCACGGCAGCGACACCAGCGCGGCACCGGTTCAGGGTTTGGGGCACTAGATCAAGGAAATCCCCGATACCAGCAACAGAACGAGCACGGTCTTGCGAAAGACCGTCTCGTTGACGCGGTGGACGCGATCACACCGAGCCCAGATCCCGCGAACCAGGCCGGCAGGCTGATCGCCAAGTCGACGAAGACCTTCGCCGACCGATATTGCGCCGGAGCGCCCACAAATGGGTGGCCTGCACGCCGATGCTGCACGCCATCATCAGCAGGCTCGCCGGCTCTTTGCCGGTATCAGGTCTCTACTTCCTGTTCTCCTCGCAGAACTTCAACGCCGCTAGCGCTTCGCCGGCCCGCGGGATCTGCATCTCGATGCTGTCATCCTCATCGTCCTCGAAATCGAGCGCGGGACGCTTGGCCTTCGACAGCCGGTCCATGATCGACTGATCGTATTCGAAGATGCCGCGCACGGTGGTCTTGTCCATGACCTCCCACTTCGCCTTCTTCATGATGTCGGCGTCATCGGTGCCGACGTCGGCCCGGAGGATCTCGCCGATTTTGTCCCATTCCCAGCCGTCGTAGATCATGACGATCACGATGGCCTTGTCGGAATAGGTGATCACGATGACGTAGTCGCGGTCCTCGTCGTCCTTATCCTTGTAGCCCCGGCTCGCGTTGCAATGGGTATCCTGCGTACGCTTCTCGATGGTCCAGTCGCCCGCCCTGGATTGTTGCGCGGGCGCCGCGCCGGTGCTCAAGGCACCCGCGAGCAAGCTAGTTGCGAAAAGGAACCGTTTCATCTCTGCCTCCAGCTCTTCCCCGGGGCCGAGGTGACCACCTCTGCCGGCCGCCCGGAAGCATCTCCGGCGCGGCGTGAGGTCAATGGTGACGCCGGCGGCCTCAGCTCCGCCGCGGCACGATCGCGATCGGGGTGAAGGTGTAAACCTCCTCATCGTTCTGATTGAACATCGTCCACTTCACCAACGCGATGCCCTGCGGCTTCGACTTCGAAGGCGTCAGGTTCATGACCTCCCCGACCAGATGGAGGCGGTCATTGGGCCGCACCGGAATCGTCCAGCGCAGGCCATCGACGCCCGCGCCGATGAGCGGATGCGGACCAAAAGGTCGGGTGGATCGCAAGATTCATGGCAATTGCGGCGGTGTGCCATCCCGAGGCAGCGAGCCCCCTGAACAGGGTCTCCTTGGCGGCCTCGTGGTCGAGATGCATCGGCTGCGGATCAAATTCGGCAGCGAACCGCTTGATGTCGGCCTCGGTGACCTCGACCTCCGGTGATCTGAACCGCATTCCGACCGAGAGATCGTCGAACCATTCGACCTGCGCCATGATTTTGCCTCGCAATCTGATGCACCGCCTGCGAAGTCACGGTTCAAAGGCTTGAGCAATAGCGGGACCGCAGCGCACAAACCGGCCCCGGGGGTTCCCGGCGAAACCCCTTTCCCGATGCGACGAAACATGCCTGAAACAGATGGCCGGTTAAGTGGTTGTCAAAATAAATACAGGGACGGCCACCATGCAATTCCTCTTCGACCTGATCTACGAATATTCATGCTGCCAGAATCTCGTCGCCCAGCCGCTGGGGGAGGACGTGCTATGATCGAGCTGATCTCTGCCCTGCTTGCCCTTTGCAGTGTTGGCGTCTTCGCTGCGCATGCGCTGGATGCCTACCGCACCACGCACTCCTGACCGACATCGTCAAGCTTACTTCACCTCGCCGCGTTGGGGAGAGGTGAGCATCAGGCGCATCCATGTCCTTCCGGCGCTAGAATGGGCGCCGGTAGAAGTGCTCCGAATGCGTTGCCGGCGGAAACCGATTGGCGAGCGCAAGCGCTCCCCTTTCGTCGGTCTCAAGGGCGATCTTCTGCGCCAGCATCACGTCGCCGGGGACGAGGAAGCCTGACGGGACGAAGCACCACCCCATGGTCGCTCGGCCTTCACCGTCGATTTCGTGGACGTTGGCGGCAGTGCCGTAATGAATGCGATAGGTCTTGCCGGTGTCGCAGCCGACGACGTCGAAATACCGGTGCTCCTCGAATTGCGCGCATTGTGCGGGCGACAGCCATTCGGAGAGCAGCCGGCGGCCACGGGCATCCGGCGTGTTCTCGCCGAAGAAGCGCCGATAGAGTTCACGCAGCGCATGCAGACGCGCACGCGCCGGCGCGCGGAGCCAAACTGCCGCAATCATGAGCAGCTCAGATCAACCGCCAACCAGGCGCGGATAGAATAGCGTTTCTTCCGCGGTCGGGTCGAACGATCTGATACGGGTGACCTCGCCGGGCCCGGTTCGCAGCGCCGCAGTGAAGCCGGCTCCGGTCAGCTCCCGAAAGCGCCGTTCGGCTCGCGCCAGCGCTTCGGCATTGCCAGGATCAAACTCGTGGCGTGTATCGCCGGTCTGGTCCATCACGATCTGGGTTGCCATATTGAGTCTCCTCATGCCCACCCCTGAACCTGATCAAAGCAAACCTCGTGCCCTCAGTTCCTGATGGCAACAACTTTCTCGCATCGACGCATCACGCCTTGCTGAACGGCTTAGCGCAATGCTGCCGCCCCTCCTCCCTCATCGATCTGCCGGCCCATCAGCGCGATCGCTTTCTGATAGACGCCGGCAGCATTCCAAGCCTCGATGGCGGCGAAGTTCGGCTCGCCCGGCTGGTAACCGGCTCCTGCGCGCCAACCATGGGCTTTGAGGAAATTCGCCGTCGAATTCAGTGCGTTGGCAGCCACCTCGAGATTGCCGGTGCCATAGGCCAGGATGTTCTTGGGCATGAACTGGGTCTGGCCGACCTCGCCATGCATGGAGCCCCGGGTCGATCCCGAAAGCGTGCCGCGGTCGATCAGCTTCAAGGCGGCATACAGCTGGTCGGTGAAGAATTCGGGACGGCGGCAGTCGTAGGCGAGGGTCGCGATCGACGACAGCATGTTCTGGTTGCCGCGCTGGCTGCCGAAACCGGTCTCCATGCCCCAGATCGCGATCAGCGGCCCGGGCGGCACCCCGTAGCGCTGCTGGATCGAGGCGAACAAGGCGGCCTGCGACTGCTTGAGCTGCCTGCCTTTGGCAACGATGGTGGCGGCGCCGCGCTTGGCAAGGAACTGGTCGAGCGTCAGGGAAAAGCTGCGCTGGCCGCGATCGGCGGCGATGGTGGCGCTGGCATAATTGGTCTGCATTAAGGCCGAAAGCGCGGTGGGGCCAATGCCTTTGCCCTGCGCCTCCTGACTGAACTCGCGCTTCCAGGCCTCGAAGCCCGCCGGCGAGCTGCCGCATTGCGCAGCCTCGACCGTAGGTGCCAGGCAACCAAGCAGCACCATCGCGCCAAAAGCCGCCCCCGCAACAGCCCTGCCCCTGATCATATCCACTATCTCCCGTCCTGTACCGATCTGCGGCGCAATCTTACCCGCTCGGAGGCGCCGACTCCATGGCGCGATCATAGGACAAGTCCAGCCCGGCCAGATTACCCTCCTTCCGCCATGTGTCGAGCAGCCGCAGGAATGCCACCGGCCCGCGCCAATATTGGCTGTTTCTTGCCGCGATCGGATCGAACACGCCTTCATTATTGTAGTAGCCGGGCGTGCATTCGGCGAGATAGGTCTGCCGGCCGAGCGCGGCCTTGACGACTTCGTCGACCCAGGCCTTCTCGGCGGCGAGCGTCGGCTCCAGGGTTCGCGCCTTGCGCCTGCGCACTTCTGCGATCACATAGGCAATGTGCTGCGACTGCTCGTCGATGATGTGCGGAAAATTGGCGCTCTGACCGGCCTGCACCGTGACGATCAGGAAACAATTCGGGAAGCCGCGGCTATAGAAGCCGTGCAGCGTCTTGACGCCGTCGCGCCAGCGCTCGGACAGGCTGACGCCATCGCGGCCATAGACCTCAAAACCCATGCGGCGGGCGTAATCAGTGCCGACTTCGAAGCCGCTGGCATAGATCAGGCAATCGAGCTCGTAGGCCTTACCGTCGACCACGACCGCATTCTCGGTGATGCACTCGACGCCCTGCCCTTTGGTGTCGACGAGATGCACGTTGGGACGGTTGAAGGTGTCGAGATATTCGTCGTGGAAGCACGGCCGCTTGCAGAATGCCTTGTACCAGGGTTTGAGCGCCGCCGCGGCCGCCTCATCCTGCACGATCGTATCGACGCGGGCGCGGATCTCCTCCATCTTGCGGTAGTCGGCCTGCTCGATCACCCTGAGTGCCTCTTCCAGCGAGGTCACCGGCTGGGGCTGGCGGCGCGGCGCCAGCAGGATCTCGCCGAGCAGCCCGGTCCAACCGTCCTGGACCAGATCCCGTTCGACCGGTTCGCCGGAGATGACCGCGGTGAAATTGTCCATGCGCTCGCGCTGCCAGCCGGGCTTGAGGCTTTGCGCCCAGGCTTGATCCGTCGGACGGTCGTCGCGAACGCCGATAGCGGACGGTGTGCGCTGGAAAACGTAAAGCGCCTTTGCCGAGCGCCCGAGATGCGGCACGCATTGCACGGCGGTTGCGCCGGTGCCGATGATCCCGACGCGCTTGTCAGCGAGGCCGGTGAGATCGCCCTCTGCAGTGCCGCCAGTATACGCGTAGTCCCAGCGGCTGGTGTGAAAGCTGTGGCCTTTGAACGTCTCGATGCCGGGAATGCCGGGCAGCTTCGGCCGGCTCAGCGGACCGCCGGCGAGAATGACGAAGCGCGCGCAGATGCGATCGCCACGATCAGTCTCGACCAGCCAGCGCGCCTCCTGCCCCTGCCATTCCATCCGTGAGATGATCGTCTGAAACAGCGCACGCGCGTAGAGATCAAAATGACGACCGATGCGGCGGGAGTGCTCGTAGATCTCCGGAGCGCGCGCGTATTTGCGCACCGGCATGTAGCCGGTCTCCTCCAGGAGCGGCAGGTAGATGTAGCTTTCGGTATCGCAAGCAGCTCCGGGGTAGCGATTCCAGTACCAGGTGCCGCCGAAATCGGCGGCCTTTTCCACGATCCGGAAATCGTCAACGCCGGCCTCGCGAAGGCGCGCACCGCACAAGAGGCCGCCGAAGCCGCCACCGACGACGAGAACTTCGGTCGCTTCGCTGACAGGTGCGCGTGTGAGGCAGGGATCGGCCCAGGGATCGTCGAGATAGCGAGCGAAATCGCCGGTCACCTCGACATATTGTGCCTTGCCTTCGCTGCGCAAACGGCGGTCGCGCTCGTCGCGATAGCGCGCACGGAGGGCGGAGATATCGACGCTAGATTCCTTCGCCGCACCGGTCTTGTGTTTTTCCGCTGACATTCGTCTCCTCCACGGCAAACACCACTTCGCCGGCCGTTCGCTTGAAGTTAGCCCTGAAAAAGTGCGGCATGCAATCACGCGCCTTCTTTTTTGCGTGAACGTCGCGCGGCGTTCCGTTAACCTCGCGCGCAATCACAAGCGTAGGCCATGCAACGACGTGGCTGTGGAGGAGACCATGCAGGGGTTGATGATGGACATGCCGCTCCTGATCAGCGGCCTGATCCAGTATGCCGCCGACTACCACGGCGAGGCCGAGATCGTCGCGCGCGAGATCGAAGGCGACATCCATCGTTACACCTATGCTGATGCCCATCCGCGCATCAAGCGCATGGCGCTGGGCTTGAAGCGGCTCGGCATGAAGAAGGGCGACCGCGTCGGCACGCTGGCCTGGAACACGCACCGCCATTTCGAGATGTTCTATGCCGCTCCGGGCATGGGCTATGTGCTGCACACCGTCAACCCGCGGCTGTTTCCGGAACAGCTCGTTTACATCATCAATCACGCCGAAGACCGCCTGCTGTTCATCGACCGTGCCACGCTGCCGATCGTCGAGGCGATCGCGCCGCAACTATCGACGATCGAGGCCTACGTCGTGATGTCCTCGCGCGAACGGATGCCGGAGACGAAGCTGCCGAACCTCCGTTGCTATGAAGAGCTTCTGGACAAGGAGAACGAAGCCAGCTTCGCCTGGCCCGAGTTCGACGAAAAGTCCGCCTCCACCATCTGCTACACGTCGGGCACGACCGGTAATCCCAAGGGCGTGATCTATTCGCACCGCGCCGCGATCTTGCAGACCATGACCTGCTGCAGTTTCGACTTCCTGCCGGGCCATGTCGAAGGCGTGCGCGAGGTGATGATGCCGATGGCGCCGCTGTTTCACGGCAACGGCTGGAACATGCCGTTCACCGCGCCCTATACCGGCTCCAAGCTGGTGCTGCCCGGCCGCAATTACGAGCCCGACAAGCTCTATGAGTTGCTCGAAGGCGAGAAGGTGACGCTGTCGGCGGGCGTGCCGAGCTTCTGGCTGATCCTGCTCGACTGGCTCGGGCGCACCGGCAACAAATTCTCGACGCTGCGCGCAACGTTATCGTCGGGTTCGGCGCCGCCGCGCGCGATGGTCGAGAAGCTCAAGCGCGACTACAATATCGACTACGTCCAGGCCTGGGGCATGACCGAGGCCTTGGGCTGCTCGATGCCGGGCCTGCGGCCGGGCTCGGAGCACCTCAGCGACAAGCAGAAGTTCGACCGGCGCCAGGTGTCCGGCCGCGCCTGCTTCGGCACCACCTTGCGCATCGTCGATGATGCCGGAAATGAATTGCCGCGCGACGGCAAGACCGTCGGCCATCTGCGCGCTCGCGGCCCCTGGGTCGCCTCCGGCTACATGAAGCTCGACGAAGGCCTCGACCGCGACGGCTGGCTGATCACTGGCGACATGGCGGTGATCGACAGTCAAGGCCACGTCACGTTGACCGATCGCTCCAAAGACGTGATCAAGTCCGGCGGCGAATGGATCTCCTCAATCCAGCTCGAGGACGTCGCCTTGTCTCATCCCGATGTGCTTCAGGCCGCCGTGGTGGCGATATCGCACGAGAAGTGGCAGGAGCGTCCCCTGCTCCTCGTCGTCCGCAAGAAGGGCGCGACCGTCGACGGCAAGGCCCTGCTCGACCACATGCGCCCCAAGATTGCGAGCTGGTGCCTGCCGGACGCGGTCGAATTTTTGGACGAATTCCCGATGACCGGCACCGGCAAGGTGCTCAAATCCGCGCTGCGCGAAAAGTTCAGGGAATACCGCGTCGCTTGAACCGATGGCCGATCAGGCCTGGGTTCATTCCGTGCGCGGTCTTCACCTTTTGGTTAATCCGCAGGCGATATATCCGGGTGTCGCTAACCCCTCATCGAGGATCCCATGGCGTTTTCCGGATTGGGCCTGCATCTCGGCAATCTCTCGCGGCTGTCGCATGCGCAGACGCGCTCAATCAGCCCCGAGAACTTTACCGGCGAGAAGGGTAAGGGCGGCATGTCCGTCGACGGCCCCGCTGCGCGTCAGGCCCGCGATCTCGGCCAGGGCTGGAAGGTCTCGCCCTACGTCGTCATCGAGCCCGGCGCGACCTTCACGCTGGCCGACATCGAAGGCCAGGGCGCAGTCCAGCAGATCTGGATGACGCTGGCGCGCGGACGCCTGCGTCACTCGATCCTGCGCGTATATTGGGATGATCAAACGCTGCCGAGCGTCGAATGCCCAGCCGGCGATTTCTTCGCCTGCGGATGGGAAGAGTTTGCGCAGGTGTCCTCGCTCGCTGTCTGCGTCAATCCCGGGCGCGCCTTCAACTGCTACTGGGAGATGCCGTTCCGCAGGCGCGCGCGCGTCACGCTGGAGAACCGCAGCGAGGAGCAGCTCACCGCCTACTACCAGATCAACTACACCCTGACCGACGTCCCCGAGGATTGCGCCTATTTCCATGCCCAGTTCAGGCGCACCAATCCGCTGCCGTACAAGGAAGTCTATACCATCCTCGACGGCATCAGCGGCGCCGGCCATTACGTCGGCACCTACATGGCCTGGGGCGTCAACAACAATGGCTGGTGGGGCGAAGGCGAGATCAAATTCTACATCGACGGCGACAGCGCATTCCCGACGATTTGCGGCACCGGCACTGAGGACTATTTCTGCGGCGCCTACAATTTCGATCCCTATGTCGCCCATTCCGGCCAAGGACCGGCGCAGCGATCGCGCTACCAGGAGTTCACGACGCCCTATGCCGGCCTGCCGCAGGTGATCCGCCCCGACGGTGTCTACAAGTCGCAACAGCGCTTCGGCCTATATCGCTGGCACATCCCCGATCCCGTGCGCTTCCGCTCCGACCTGCGCGTGACCATCCAGGCGCTCGGCTGGCTGCCGGGCGTCACGGAGGCGAAATACCTGCCATTGCAGGATGACATCGCCTCGGTCGCGTTCTGGTACCAGACGTTGCCGACCGCGCCTTTCCCCAAGCTTCCGGGGCCCGATTATCTCGAAATCGGCTGATCCAGCCGACGTCCACCGATCAAGGAGACGAAAGATGCTCTACCCGATGTCGCCAAAAGCCGTCGAGCTCAATCGCAAGCTCGAGAGCTTCATGGACCGGCACATCTATCCGAACGAGGAGCGCTTCTATCGCGAGGCCGAAGAACTTGGACCGTGGAAGGTCTAGCCGTCGAGGAGCTGAAGCCGCTGGCGCGCACCGAAGGTCTACGCATTGGGATCGCAGTCTAATCGACGCTTGGCGGTTCCTGGATGGATGCAGATGCGCGCTGCTTCGAAATTCCTTCGAGTATCGCTCCGAAGATTATAATCGGCAGATAGAATGCAAGCATGATCGTATTCCTCCCGCTGTGACAACCTTGACCTACAGGTCAAGTTCCTCGAATTGACACTCGTCGCTTGCATAGCAAGCGACCCGAACCGCCGCGAATATCAGGAACGCATCGCATCAATCGCATGAGCGATCAGAACGACTGCGCTCGCCGCAATGAGAAACGCAAACAACCAACTCACGTCCGCCTCCAATCCCGGAAGTGAACGCGCTCATCCATGCACAGTCAAAAGCGATCGGGCCTGGAACCGCTATTCAGCGGCTCGCTGATGCCTCGCAGCAACAAGTGCATCCGCTGTCGGCCCTATCGGCAGAATGCCAAAAGGAGCAACGTGCCGACGACGCAGGCTGCTAGGACTAAAAACCAAACGCCCATACAGCTTCTCCGACTCACATACGCCAATCAGGATTAGCCCTACGATTTGGCATTGAAACGCTTGTTGCTGGTTTTCCCCAAGCCAAGCGTGATCCATCTGCTCGCTGCGTTAGTCCAATACCTCCACCGTCGCGGAACGTCGCGATATATCAGCGCTCGCTGGCGAGCTGATCCTCAGCCAGGCGCACTGTCTTCACCTCTTCTTACGGGAGAGGTGAAAGCTGCCCTCGCCTCAGTTCACCACATAAACATCAGGATCGGCGCTCGAGCTCGGCCTTTTGAACGCGTTGCGCAAGGCCGGTGACATCGGAACGTTGTAGTTGAGTCCGTTCGGTGGCGTTGGCGATTGCAGCCATTTCTTGTAGAGCACCTCGATCTCGGGGCTTGCATAAAGCTCCGCGGTGGCGCGATCGGCGAGTGCCTTAAACGGCGCATCCTCCCGCCGCAGCATGATCCCGTAAGGCTCCGGCTTCGAGAACGCCTCCTCGCTGATCATGTAGAGCTGCGGCTCCTTCGAACGCGCAATCGCAACCGCGAGCTGCACGTCATCGAGTGCGTAGGCCTGGGCGCGGTCGGTCTCCAGCAGCAGGAAGGCCTCGGCCTGGTCCTTGGCCGGCATCACGTTGATGCCGAGATTGCGCTCGGTATTGACCTTGGCGAGCTGCGTCAGGTTGACCGATCCGGCCACTGCGGTGACGGCCTTGCCCTTGAGATCGTCGATGGTGTTGATCTTCGCGGCTTTCTTCGCCGCGAACCGCGTCGCGCTGAGGAAATGCGTGTTGGTGAAGGCGACCTGTTTCTGGCGATCGGCATTGTTGGTGGTCGCCGAACAATGCAGATCGAGCGTGCCGTTCACCATCAGCGGAATCCGATTCGACGACGTCACCGCGAGAGTGTCGATGGCGATGTCGGGCATGCCGAGCTCCCGTTTCGCGGCGTCGACGATCCTGAGACAGATATCCATGGCAAAGCCGACCGGCTTCTGGTTGCCGTCGAGATAGCTGAACGGGACCGAGGCCTCCTGATAGCCCAGCGTGATCTTCTTCGTCTCCTTGATCTTCTGGAGCGTGCCCGACAGGTCTTCGGCTGAAGCTGCGGCTGCAACACATGTGACGGCCAGGAGAATAGTCGGTAGACGCATCGGGGGCTCCTCAAGAGATCATCGCGCCGGCGCGCAATCATACAAGGTGATAGCCCAGAGCTGGAACGATCACCAGATCAGGTGCCGTCTACCAGCTATCGCGCTTTTCGATGTACCGCAGCGCCAGGAAAGCGTCATGCCCCCTTTACCCGCAGGTGAGCTGCTGCTCGAACCAGCCGGACAGTCGCTCCGACAACGGCAGCCACGTCCGCTGGAAGTTCGCGAACTTTCCGAGATTGGCGCGATACATGCCCCGCAGTTCGTCTTCGATCACCGGCAGATCGACGCCGGCGCAGGCGCCATCCCTCACGATCGTCCTGCCGGCGACGACGACCTCATTGACGAGCGACGCGTTGCCTCGTGCAAACAGCAGTACCATGGGATCGACGGGCATGATCTGGTCACGGTCGAGCCGGTCGAGATCAACCATGACGTAGTCGGCGGGATTGCCGGCGGCCAACTCGCCACTTCCGGGCGCACCGGTCGCGCGGCGGCCGTTGCGAATGGCGAGAGCAAACATCTCGGCCGCTGTCCAAGTCTGCTTGAACCCGAGGCCGCCATGAACCATCTGCACCAGCCGCATCTCACGTAGAATATCGTCATCCTCGTCCAGCGCCAGCCCGTCGACGCCGACCGCAATGGCGCAGCCGCATTTATGGGCGGCGGCAATCGGCGCGAGCCCCGAGCGCAGATGCATGTTCGAGCTGAAATTGGTGACAATGCGCGCGCCGGCCGCCGCGATCATCTCCAGCTCATCCGGCCGGGCGTAGATGCAATGCGCCAGCGTCAGCCGTTCCGAGAGAAAGCCAATGTCGCGCAGCCAGCTCACCATATCCGGGAAGTGCTGATCAACCCAGGCGCGCTGGTACACGGTTTCCAGGAGATGCATATGGATGCGACGGCCGGTCCGCGCCGAGCTTTCCGCCACCGCTTCCAGCAGCGGCTTCGAGCACCATTGCACGCCGGCGGGCCCGAGCTGGACGTCGACCATGGGGCCGGCGATGGCAGCGGCAATCGCGTCGGTCAGCTCGATATAGGCCCGCGGTGACATCGGTGCGCGGACGAAGATATCTTCGATGGTCTTGCGACCGTCCTTGGAGAGACCCGAGAGCACCGGTTCGGCATCGCCATAGACGATCGGGTTCTGGTCGCGCACCGCCATCGCAAAAGCAATGCGGATGCCGACGTCGGACGCCGCTCTTGCAATGGCCTTGGCTTCGTCCAGCAGGGGCATCATGCCGCTCGGACGGGTGTAATGCACCATCACGGCCGCGCAGCCCGCCTTGGCCGACCGAGCCAATGCGGACGCCGCGGCCAAATATGGGTCGACCGGCGTGCCGAGTGCAGTCCGCAGGATCCAGCTTTCCAGAGGCATGCCGACGGCGCCGAAGGATGACGCAGTGGCGCGGGCGTGGTCGTGGGCGTTGACGAAGGCGGGAATGACGAAGGAGCGCCGGCCCCTGGCGGTCCCCGCTCCTTCCGAGACATCCGTGATCGTCCCACCGTCGTGCCGGAGCACGACATTGTCGCCAACGCCGCGGTCAGGACCACGGAACAGGCTGGACGCCGAGATTTCCGCGGCCATCACCGTCTCTCCAAGGATCAGTTGGCCGTGTACACCAACTCCCGCTCCGCGCGCGGCGGCAGGAATTCGCGTGAGAACACCTCTGCCGGCGTCGGCGCGCGGGCGAGTTGGTAACCCTCGACCACGATGGCGATGGCGCGCGTCATGCGGTCATCCTTGATGTCGCCGATGCCGATCTCCTTCATCTCCGGCGACACGATCAGCTTCTCGAACGAATATTGCAGCCGGCGCTTCTCGACATCCGCATTGATGAGATTGTCGTAGTTGAGCGCCGCCTTCATGCCGCCGTTCTGGTCCTTGGCCACCGCGATCGCGCCTTTGTTGATGGCTCGCACGAGGCTCGCGACAGCCTTCGGATTCGAGGCGATCAGCTTGCGCGACACCATCACGCCGTTGGAATAGAGATCGAGGCCGTACTCACCGAAGGAGAACCACTTGAAATCCTTGTCCGGGTCCTGGCGGTTGAGCACGAGGTTGAAGTAGCTGGTGATATTGAAGACGAGCGCTGCGTCGATATCGCCCTTGATCAGCATCGGCTCCTGGAGGTTCGGCGCCATATTGGAAATCTTGATCTTCTCGCCATCGAGCCCGTTCTTGCGGGTGAATACCGGCAGCAGCCGCGTCGTCGGCGTGCCCTGCGCGCCTCCGAGCGTGCGGCCCTCGAAATCCTTGATGGTGTTGATGCCGCTTGACTTCTTGGCGACGATCGCGAACGGCGGCTGGTTCCACATCATGTAGACCATGATCGGCGCCTCCTGCGGCTTGGTCGAGGCGTTCTGGATGATGGCGTTGACGTCGCCGAAGCCCGCGTCATAGGCGCCCGACATGACACGCGTGACGGTGGCACCGGAGCCCTCGCCCTGGTCGATGACGACGTTGAGGCCTTCCTCTTTGAAGTAACCGTTGTCCTTGGCGTAGAAGAACGCGGCGTCGCTGCCTTGCGTCTTCCAGCCCAGCGTGAACTTGATCGTGGTGTCTTCGGCCATGGCGACGCCAGCGGATAGGGCCAATCCCAGCAGCGCGACAATTACGTTTCTCAACATCGAGATCTCCTCAAGCTCCGTTGCGTGACGATTTGAAAATCAGGTGGCGATCACGTCGTTCTTGCGCGTGGCCCAGCCGGTGACCCGCCCTTCAATCAGCGAGAACACGGCGTAGAGCGCGACGCCGAGCCCGGCGAGCACGAACAGCCCGGCGAACACCAGCGGCACGTTGAAATTGGAGGACGCGGTCATCATGACGTTGCCTATGCCGCGGTTGGAGGCGACCGTCTCCGACAGAACCGCGCCGACGAAGGCGTAGGAGATCGCGACTTTCAGCGATGCGAAGAAGAACGGCATGGTCCGGGGCAGACCGACGTTCCAGAGAATGTCGAACTTGCTGGCGCCGAGCGCCTTCAGGACGTCCTCGAGCTCGGGCTCGGTGGTTGCCAGACCCGTGGCAATGTTGACAACGATCGGGAAAAAGCAAATCGACAGCGCGGTCAGCACCGCGGGCACCGTGCCGGAGCCGAACCACAGCACGAAGATCGGCACCACCGCGACCTTGGGGATCGAGGAGAAGCCGATCAGGAGCGGATAGCAGGTGTCATAGGCCGTCTTGGAGACGCCGATGACGGCGCCGAGGGCGACACCGAGCGCAACGCCGAGGACGAAGCCGAACATGGTGGTGGCCAGCGTCTGCACGATGTGCGGCCACAGCACCGGGAAACGCTGAAACAGGGTCACGAACACCTGCGAGGGCCGCGGCAGCACCAGGTCGGACATGCCGGTCATCAGGCAGAACAGCTCCCAGGCGACGAAGAACAGCACGATCAGTCCCGCCGACCACGCCTTCTGCCTGACATCGATCCCGAACATCAGCCTGCCCCCTGCTCAGCCGCGCTGCGCGCATCCTCGATGAAGGCGCGCAGCTTCTGGTTCAACGCGACGAAATCCGGCTCGAAGGTCATGGCGACCGTGCGCGGCCGCGCGAATTCGACCCGGCTGTCGTCGAGGATGCGGCCGGGACGCGCGCTCATCACGCAGATGCGGCTCGCAAGAAAGCCGGCTTCGCGCAAATCGTGCGTGACCAGCAGTACTGTCGGCTTGCGCGTCATCCAGAGATTCTGGAGGATCGTCCACAGCTCCTCGCGGGTGAACTGGTCGAGTGCGCCGAAGGGCTCATCCAGCAGCAGCATGCGCGGCTCGTGGATCAGCGCGCGGCAGAGATTGGCGCGCTGGAGCATGCCGCCGGAGAGCTGCCAGGGATAATGATTGCCGAAGCCTTTGAGGCCGACCTGCTCCAGCAGCGCGTTGGCCTTGTCGCGGAATTCGGTCTTGCGCAGCTTGCGGAAGTTGGAGCGGAACGGCTCGACGATCTTCAGCGGCAGCATGATGTTTCGCTCGATCGTCATCCACGGAAGCATGGTCGGATTCTGGAAAGCCATGCCGACCCGCATCGCCCGCGCTGCCACCTCGCGGCCGCCGACGATGACGACGCCGCTGGTCGGCTGCACCAGGCCGCTGACGAGACGTAAGATGGTCGATTTGCCGCATCCCGACGGGCCGACCAGCGCGACAAACTCGCCGTCGGCGATCCGGAGCGTCGTCTTCGACAGCGCGGACACGGCCCGGTCGCCGCGCCCGAAGGTCACGGCGGCCTCGGACAGCTGGATGGCGATCGGACCGAAGCCGTCAGGAACAGGCTGGCGGTCAAATTGGGCGTTGGGCTGCATGCGCATCACAGCCAAAGTGTATGCAAGCTAGATGCCAGTCGCCGACGTCCGCAGAATTAAGCAACTTACCGAACAGCGTACCAAAATTGTGGTCCCGATTTAGGCAATCGCGACACCAAACTGCATGCAATTGAAGCGCTGGATCAGCGCAGGGTGTGCTAAGGAGAGGGCTGCGACCCTACTCCGAAGGATTCGCCGAATGGCGGCGCGCCCCACCAGCAAGACTTATGAATCATCTGACAAGGTCGGCGTGATTTGCCGCGCACTACGGCGCGCGATCATCGAGCAGGCGCTGGAACCCGGCGCAAAGCTGCCTGAGGACTCGCTCGGCGAGCGCTTTGGCGTCAGCCGCACCATTGCCCGCCACGCGCTGGGGCAGCTCGCCGCCGAAGGCCTTGTCGAGCTGCGCCGCAACCGAATCGCGGTGGTGGCGACGCCGAGCTGGCAGGAGGCGCGAGATGCCTTTGACATCCGCATCCAGCTCGAGCGGCTCGTGGTCCGCCAGCTCGCGGGCAAGCTGACCAAAAGCCAGATCGCCGAGCTGAACGCGCACGTCGATGCCGAGGACCGGGCGCGCGGCGGCACGGATGCGGTCTCGATCCGGCTCGCCACCGAATTTCACATCCTGCTCGCGCAGATGACGAACAGTCCGATCCTGGTGCGCTATGTCAGCGAGGTCGCCTATCGCTGCTGCCTGACGCTGTCGCTGTACAGCCGGCCGCATTCGACGGAATGCGCGATCAACGAGCACCGCGCCATCATTGCTGCGCTCGCCAAAGGCGACGAAGCCAAGGTGATGGAATTGATGCACCATCACCTCGATTCCGTAGCCAATCGGGCATTAGTCGCCCCTGCCCCGCTACGCGGCCGTGACCTCCTCGACATTCTCGCGCCCTATGCCGATGAGGTGGCGAGCGACCGCGTCGTTAAGCTGCCGAAAATCGCGCGCAGGAGTTAGGCCTCGATGCCGCGCTGGACCAGAATGCGCTCGGCGCTGTCGTTCCAGACGTCCATCTTGACGATCTGCCCGCTCTTGACGACGAAGCGATCGATATAGCGATTGCCCTCGAACGGCGTGCCGTCCATCCACTCGCCATAGAGCGTGCCAACGCTGTAGACGATCGTCTCGTCCGCACCGGGACAGACACAGACATCGAACCGGTCCATCTTCTTTTTCACCCAGCGATAGCGCTTGGCGTTGAAAGCTGTCGGACCGCGCGGATGATCGAACTCACGTCCGCCGGTGAATGTGATCACCGTGCCCGGCTTCATATAGGTCGCGGCGGCATCTGGATCGGGTTTCATCGAGGCCGTCAGATAGGCCTCGACGATCTTGGCATCGGTCATCGGCAGTTCGGCTTTTGCAAAGGCGGACATAGCGGGTTCTCCGGCTCTCGACATCTTACAGCTCGCGCCGTGAACTGCATGCATATTTTTTGAACAATTTAGCGGCAGAACTGCACACAATTCGGTACTGCCCGCCCCAGCAGCTTCCGCTAGGCTCTGACAGCAAAATCCGACGAAGCCATGATCACCCAGTCCGCCTTCGACCTGATCTTTCGTGACGCGCAGTTGCGATCATCCGCCGCACCCGTCGATATCGGCGTGAAAGGCGGGCGTATTGCCGCGATCGAGCCAAAGCTCGCCTGCGACGCGCCCGAGGTCGATCTCGGCGGCCGCCTTGCCTTGCCCGGGTTCGTCGATACCCACATCCATCTCGACAAAGCCTGCCTGCTCGGCCGCTGTGGGCACGATCACGGCAGTGTTTCGGACGCTATCCGCGCCGTGGCCGGGATGAAGCGCGATTTCACCGTCGAGGACGTCTATGCCCGCGGCGCCCGGGTTCTCGAGCGCGCGATCGTGCACGGCACGACCCGCATGCGCACTCATGTCGAGATCGATCCGCGCATCGCCTTGCGCGGCTTCGAGGCGGTCAAGGCGCTGAAGCGCGATTATGCCTGGGCGATCGACCTGTCGCTCTGCGTCTTCCCGCAGGAAGGCCTGACCAACGACCCCGGAGCTGAGGAGTTGCTGATCCAGGCGCTGCGCGACGGCGGCGAGGTGATCGGCGGCTGTCCCTATATGGATACCGACCCGAACGCCCATCTCGAACGCATCTTCGATCTCGCCGAGACGTTCGACGCCGATGTCGATCTCCATCTCGATTTCGATCTCGATCCCTCTTGGTGGCATCTCGACGAGGTCTGCCGCCAGACCGAACGGCGCAAGTATGGGGGACGCGTCGCGATCGGCCACGCCACAAAGCTCTCGGCACTGCCGCCCGAGCGGATGAAGGCGGCCACCGCGCAGCTGGCGGCATCAGGCGTTGCGGTGACCGTGCTGCCCGCCACCGATCTCTATTTGATGGGACGGGAGGCCACCCACAATGCGCCGCGCGGTCTGACGCTCGCCCACAAGCTGGCCGACAATGGGCTCGTGTGCTCGGTTGCCACCAACAATGTCCTCAATCCGTTCACGCCGTTCGGCGACGCTTCGCTGCTGCGGATGGCAAACTTCTATGCCAACGTCGCCCACGCCGCCGTGAGCGATTTCGACACCTGCCTCGATCTCGTGACCGAGCTGCCGGCGCGGCTGATGAACCTTGGCGATTACGGCATCAAGGTCGGCAACCCCGCCGATCTCGTCGTGCTCGATACGCAAGACAGCCGCTTCGCCGTCGCGGAGCTGCCTGACTTGGTGATGGGCTTCAAGGCTGGCCGACAGACATTTGAGCGGCAGCGGCCGAATCTGTTCCGCCCCCAGAGCTGATGTCGCGACACCGCAGGGTCGCTCCGACCACGCCAAGGCCGGCCCGCCGCTTGCAGCGGTAGGATTGTCGGGAAACGGGCCTGACTACTGACTGCTTCCGTTCAATGTTACCGCTGATTCAATTCGGTAGAATCCCGGACCGTAACTCCACGCATTGCGAGGCCCGTCGCGCTGATCATAACTAGACCTCGGACCGATCATTTGCGTGCGATCGGGAAAGTATCGATATGTTCAGCGCATTCAGCAGCATCGACCAGCATTCCAACCAGGCCGGAACGCCCACCGACACGGCGGTGAAGCGGCTCGACGGCATCGGCCACGTTCTGTCGGATCTCGATATTTCGGGGATCCGGACGCAGGATGATGTCAACCGGACGCTCTGGACGCTCGACGCCGCCAACAAATGCGTTCGCGCGGTGCTGGCCGAATTCCGCACGCAACCGGCCACGGAGCAGCTCGCCCGCAAGTCCAGGAATCTGATCGACCTGATCGAACGCGCCCGCGACCAGGTCGTGAGCTTTCAGCTCCGTGGAACGATCTTGAGCTGATTATTTGCGCGCTTGATCTTCGCGAGGATCCGGTCCGCCTCGGTGCGCCAGTCAGCGCTGCGGGCGAACTCGCTGGTGCCCTTGGTGCCGAACAATCCTTCATCGGCGAGATCAGCCACCCAGGCCTGCCGCTCGGCCGTGCCCTGCGCGGACCAGGGCGTCAGCCCCGCCTCGCGAACGGTTTCGGCGACCTCCCGCACCTCCTCGGCCCGGCGGCGGCCGTGCTCGATCACGCGCTGGAAGAAATAGGCGCCCTGCTTCTCCCAGTCGATCGCGGGGAAAGTTTCCGTAAGCGATGCCAGCACGGCATCTTCCACGCCATAGGCGCGCGCCGTGGTGAAGCTTTCGATGACCATGGCTTCCAGGCCCTTGATCATGATGCTGCGGCACATCTTCACCGCGGAGGACACGCCGAGCTTGTCGCTGGCAACCTTTGCCGCGAATCCGATCGCATTCAGCAGCGGCTCGAGCTCTCTCGCGCCAGCGCCGCCGAGCAGCAACGGCACCTTGATGCGATACGGCGGCACCGAAGTCATCACTGCGCCTTCCACATAGCGACCGGCAGCGCCATCGATCAGCGCAGCAGCGCGCTGCTTGGCGCCCGGTGAAGCCGAATTGAAGTCCAGGAACCAGGTGCCCTGGTTGATCGCGCCCGCGCAGGCTTTTGCCACCGGAACAGCCTGGCTGGCCGTGACCGCGGAGATGATGAAATCGGACTTCGCCGTCAGGTCGGCATGAGAGCCTGCGAACACCACACCGAATTTCGCGGCATGCTCCTCCAGCGAAGCGCCCTGCTCGCCTCCGAGCTTGATGTCGTAGGCAGATACCTTGATGTCCTGCTGGCGCAAATCCTCGGCCAAGATCCTGCCGACCTCGCCATAGCCAACCAGCCCGATCTGCCATCGCCTCGGATCCGCCATCAGTTCAGCCCTCGTGTCGTTTCGTCAAAGAGCTCCTCGACCGCATAGCGGCGCGGAATCAGCGCTTGCTGGAACGCGTAGTCGACGATCAGTTCCAGCGGTTTGCTGTTCGCTTCGATGCCAAACGGAATGAGGTCCGGCGAGGCCGCAGGTCCCACCTGCTCCTTGTTCCGCTTGAGCAGATCATAGATGCCTGTGACTACGTCGGGACGCGATTTGGCGAGCTGCTCGGTCACGACCACGAGATGATTGACCGGGACGACGCCGCGCCGGGCATACCATTTGGCGGCTTCCGCGGCCGGATCGGGGAATAGCGGCTTCAGCTTGGGATCGACCGAGCTCTCGCCAAGCACCGCGTCTAGCTCGCCGTCGACCAGCATCTGGAGAATCTTCTTGTCTTTCGGGGCGCGCTCGGTGATGTCGATATATTCGGCGACATGCGGATCCTCGAACGTCACCCAGCGGATCTTATCGAGATTGACGCCGTAGTCGTTGGCGAGAATGCCCCTGATCCAGGCGCCGGTCGTCGTCGTGAAGGACCGAATGCCCACGCGCTTGCCCTCGAGGTCGGACGGGCCGAGCGCTCCTCGCGCGGGATTGTACAGCGCGTAGGCATGCTGGAAGCGGCCGAGCATGGTGGCCGGCAGCAGCACCAGCGGCTTGCCGTGCGCCTTCGCCATCAGATAGGTCACGATGGCCATCTCGCAGACATCGAAGGCCTGCTCGCGCACCATCGGCTTGAACGCGGTGTTGGTCGGGCTGTACTCGATGAAGTCGAGATCGAACAGGTCGGAGCGGAGCGCGCCGCTCTTCACCGCCTGGACATGGGGATGACTGCCGAGCACGGCCTTCAGCTTGAGACGATCCATCCGCCCGCTCCTGCCTTGCCTCAAACGTCCTCGGGATTGTCGACATAGACGAGCCCGGCTTTGGCAAGAGCGTCGCGCATGCTGTACATGTCGAGGCCGAGCTCGCCCGAGGCGAGACGCTTGCGCTTGCCGCCTTCATCGGCATTGCGCTTTTTCGCCTTCTCGGCGACTTCGGGGGCGTACCGCTTCGGCACCACGACGACGCCATCGTCGTCAGCCACGATGATGTCACCGGGATCGACATTGACGCCGGCGCAGACCACGGGGACATTGACCGAGCCGAGCGTCGCCTTCACCGTTCCCTTGGCCGAGACTGCGCGCGACCACACCGGAAACTTCATCTCGTGCAGCGCTTTGACATCGCGACAGCCGGCATCGATGATCAATCCTTGCACGCCGCGCGCCGTAAGCGAGGTCGCCAGCAATTCGCCGAACATGCCGTCGGTATTGTCGGTGGTGCAGCCGACGACCAGGATGTCGCCCTTCCTGCATTGCTCAACCGCAACATGGATCATCCAATTGTCGCCGGGTTGCGCCAGCACGGTGACCGCGGGACCCGCAATCGCCGCGCCCGCCCACACCGGCCGCAAATATGGCTTCATCAGGCCGATGCGACCATAGGCTTCATGTACGGTCGAAACGCCGTATTCCGCCATGCCGGCGGGATCGGCACGCTTGATGTTGCGAACGACGACCGGCTTCATGCGAGTTCCTCCGCGACGGTCGGAAACAGACGCTGATAGGCCTCGCCATAGGTCATGGGCACGCCGGTGTTGCGGCTGCCCTGGATGCCTCGATTGAGCGCGACGCGTTCGTAATAGCCCCACAGATGCTTTTGCGCGGCCAGGATCTGGAACGCCTCGTACTTCGCCTTCCAGACCTCGTCGATCTTGAGGAGCAGGTCCGGCTTGTAGTTGCACTGCTCCGGCTGGTGTGGCTCGAACAGGAACACCGGCGGCGCCGAGTATTTGTACTGCGCGCCGGGCTTGTGGCCCATCGCCTGCGCGACCACGCGGGTCTCCTGCGCGAAATGCGCAGCGTTGGGGTGGTCGAAATTATAGGGGTCCTCCAGCGCGTGCGTCAGCACGAAGCTCGGATCGAGCTCGCGGTAGATGTCGACCATGCGATCAAAATGCGCCTCAGTGAGCTTCAGCGGATAATCGCCGCAGTCGAAGAACTCGATCTCGGCACCTAACAGCTTTGCCGCCCGCTCCGCCTCGTCCTTGCGGCCGGCCTTGACCGATTCCAGCGTCGCCCCCTTCTCCTTCCAGGCGAACTGGCTCTCGCCGCGCTCGCCGAAGGACATGCAAACGATCTTCATGCGATAGCCCTTCTTCGCATGCAGCGCGATGGCGCCGCCGGCGCGCCAGACGAAATCGCCGGGATGGGCGGTGATCACGAGACCGGTTTTCATGGGACAAGCTCCCTCTTTCGTTCGTAAGCATCAAAGGCCGTCTGCCTCAGGCAGGAAGCCGGTTCATCAAGCCGCGGCGGCCGCTTGCTCCTCACCGTCGAGCACATGCCGGAGGCGCTCGCTGTCGAGCGCGCCTTCCCACTTGGCAATTGCGATCGTCGCAACCGCGTTCCCGATCAGATTGGTCGGCGTTAGCCCCTGCGACATCAGGCGATGAATGCCGAGCACCAGCGCAGCGCTTGTCACCGGAATGGTGCCGGTGGCCGACAGCGTCGCCGCCAGCACGACGAAGGCGGCGCCCGCAATCCCCGCCGCGCCCTTGGAGGTGACGAGAAGGATCAGCAGCAGCTCGATCTGCTCGGCAAGGCCGAACGGCGTGTTGGTCGCCTGCGCCAGGAACACCGAAGCAGCGGCAAGATAGAGGCAGGTGCCGTCGAGATTGAAGGAATAGCCGGTCGGGATCACAAGTCCGACGACGCTCTTCTCGCAACCGGCCTTTTCCAGCTTGGTCAGCATCCGCGGCAACACCGTTTCCGAAGATGTCGTGGCGATGCAGATCAGCAGCTCTTCCCAGATATAGCGGATCAGTTTGACCAGCGAGAAGCCGCAGAGCCGCGCCACGGGGCCGAGCGCCACGATGATGAAGACCACGCAGGTGAGATAGAAGCCCCCCAGTAGCTTGCCGAGCGAGGCCAGCGAGCCAACGCCGAACTTGCCGACCGTAAAGGCGATAGCGCCGAACGCGCCGATCGGCGCCGCCCACATTACCAAGCCAACGACGGCGAACACCATCTTGGCGGCGATGTCGATCAGATGCACCAGCGGCGCGGCACGCTCGCCGAGCTGCACCAGAGCAAAGCCGCACAGTACGGAGATGAACAGCACCTGGAGAATGTTGCCCTCGGCAAAGGCGCCGACGAACGTCACGGGCACGATGTTCATCAGGAACGGCACGAAGCCGATCGCACCGGTCTGCCTGACATAGGGCTCGATCCCGCCGGCATTGATGCTGGCGGGATCGATGTTCATGCCGACGCCGGGCTTGAGCAGGTTCATCGCGACGAGACCGATGATCAGCGCGATCGTGGTCATGACTTCAAAATAGACGATCGCCTTCACCGCAATGCGCCCGACGCGCGCCATGTCGGCCATGTGCGCGATACCGTGCACGACGGTGCAAAAGATGATCGGCGCGATCAGCATCCGGATCGCCTTGATGAAGGCATCCCCGAGCGGCTGCATCTTGGCGCCCGCCTCGGGACTGGCGATCCCAAGCGCGATGCCGGCCGCCATGGCGATGAGCACCTGGATCCAGAGCTCCTTCCACCAGGCGCGGCCGCGCGGCTTTTCGATCGCGAGCGCCGTCATTGGTCGAACCCAAACAGGCGCGCGGGATTATCGACCAGGATCTTCTGCTGGAACTCCAGCTCCGGCGCGAACAGCGGGATCAGGTCGACAAGGTCACCGTCGTTTGGCATCACCTTGACGTTCGGATGAGGCCAGTCGGTGCCCCAAATGACGCGATCGGGCGCGGTCTCGACGATCTTGCGCGCGAATGGCACCGCGTCCGTGAACGGCGGACCGGCCGAGGACACCCGCTCCGAGCCGCAGATCTTGACCCAGCATTTTTCGTCGCGCTGCATCAGTTCGACCAAAATTCTGAACGGAAGCTGGTCGAGCCCATCGGAGGTCTTCACCCGTCCCATGTGGTCGATGGTGTAGCTGAGCGGCAGTCTTGCCAGCATGTCGGCATATTCGGGCAAGTCGATCGCGTCAAAATGCAGATCGATATGCCAGCCGAGCGGCGCGACCATGGCGATGACGCGGTCGAACACGCTCTTATCGGGGACGCCGCCGAGATGGCGGACGAAGTTGAAGCGGCAGCCGCGGAAGCCGCCCTCGTGCAGCACCCGAAGCCCGCGCTCGGTGATGGTGTCGTCGATGTTTGCGACCGCGCGATAGGCACCGTTGCTCTGCGCGAGAGCGTCCAGCGCTACCGTGTTGTCGGTGCCGTGCACGCTGGCATTGACAATGACGGCGCGCTGGATGCCGAGCTTGGCATGGAGCGTGCGGAATTTTTCCAGCGGCGCATCGGGCGGCGTGTAGGAGCGGTCCGGCGCGTACGGATATTTCGCGCCGGGTCCGAAGATATGGCAATGGGCATCGCAAGCCAGCCTTGGCAGCTTGAATATCGGCCTGCGCGTGTTTGGGTCTGGCGGCGGAATGGTCGGCGTGTACATCATGATCTTCAGCTGAACTTGAACAGGCGCGCGGGATTGTCGACCACCAGCTTCTGCTGGACCTTTGCGTCGGGCGCGTAGAGCGGGATGAGGTCGACGATCTCACCGTCGTTCGGCATGATCTTGACGTTGGGATGCGGCCAATCAGTGCCCCACAGCACGCGATCGGGTGCGTTGTCGATCAGCGCCTTGGCGAACGGCACTGCATCATGGAACGGTTTGCCGGCCGCTGACGCACGTTCAAGACCGGTGATCTTCACCCAGCATTTATCGTCCTTCTTCTGGAGATCGAGCAGCGCGGTGAAGCTGGGGTCGCCGAGACCTTTCGCGGCCTGGACCGTTCCCATGTGATCGATCACGTAAGGCGTCGGCAGCGCGGAAAGGATGAGCGCGAATTCGGCAATCGTGCCCGGCTCGAAATAGAGGTCGACGTGCCAGCCGAGCTCGGCGACCCGGTGCACGATGCGCTGGAATTTTCCCATGTCGCCGACGCCGCCGAGGCGCTTGAGAAAAGCGAAGCGGCAGCCGCAGATGCCTGCCTTGTCGAGCGCCGCCAGCTCCTTCTCGGTCATCTCGTCGTTGACATTGGCGATGCCCTTGTACGCGCCCTCGCTCTGGGCGATGGCGTCGGTCACGACGCGATTGTCGGTGCCGTGAACGGTGGCATTGACGATGACGCTGCGTTCGACCCCGATCTTCTCGTGCACGCTGCGGAATGCCTCCAGCGGCGCATCGGCCGTGTTGTAGGGGCGCTTTTCCGCGAAGGGGTAACGCGACGCCGGCCCAAAAACGTGGGTGTGGCTATCGCAGGATTTCGCTGGCAGCTTGAACGACGGCGTCTTGGGATTTGCATGCGGCGGCGCGATCGTGGGGATCGCCTTCGGCTCGGCGCCTTGCGCGCGTGCTTCATTCGCAAGCGCCGCGCCGGCCAGGCCAGTCAAGAGATGCAAGCACTCCCGCCTATTCATGTCCTCAACACCCCGTCACATGGTCCACTTGCGAGTGGAAGCGTAAGGCCGCGCCTCCCCTCGTGCGGCTTCTTTCAAGTCTTGCTGCTGACGACCGGCCGCCGCCGCACCGGCGCGGCTTGATCCAGCGCGGGCGCCTGGAACGAGGCAACGGTGGCCTGCACCAGTTGCTCGATGGCATTGGCTGCATCGCCGCCGTCGGCCTCACCGCGCGACAGGCGCGACACGCGCTCCGGCGTCACCAGTGAATAATAGAGTGCACCCAGCAGGAAATGGCTGCGCCAGACGATGTCGGTGCGCGGAATGTGTGGCAGACTCTCGTGAATCGCGTCGATGAAGGCGTGGCTGGTGTCGTCAAAGGTCTGCGCGATGATTTTTCGAGCGACCTCGTTGCCTTCCGCCGACATCACGGCACGCAGCCGCGTGAAGCGCGCGCCGCCGCCGGCGAGATCGCTGCCCGAGGTGAAGGCCGGCACCACATAAGCGCGCACGATCGCCTCCAGCCGATCCTGGAGATCGCGCACGCGCTTGGCGGCCGCGAGCAGTTCGGATCGGCGCAAATTCATCGGCCCGCAATGGCGCCGGTAGATCTCCAGCAGTAGGCCGTCCTTGGTCTTGAAATGATAGGTCACGCTGCCGGGATTGGCCCCGGCAGCCTGCGCGATGTCGCGCACCGACACAGCATTGAAGCCGTTCGTGGCAAACAGCTCCTCGGCCGCGGCGAGGATCGCCTCGCGCATGTTCGGCTTGCGGGCCGTTTCCTTGCTGGTGGACTTGCGTACCATACGATTTGTACTATCGTACAAAAGATCAAGTCTCGTCAACAAAAACAACGGGCGGTGTCCGCAATGGCCTGGAGACCGCCGGCAGGCGGCCGAATGCCCTCAAGGAGTGCTGGGAAATGCTGGGTTTGAACAAAAAGATCGGCGGTTTGATGCTGTGTGCCGGTCTGCTGCTGGCGGGCGGCGCCGCGCAGTCCGCCGACATTTATCCGAGCAAGCCGGTCCACATTCTGGTCCCCTACGCCGCGGGCGGTGCGGTGGACGTGCTCGCGCGCACGCTGGGCCAGGCGCTGGCCAAGACCTGGGGCCAGCAGCCCGTGATCGACAACCGCCCGGGCGCAGGCGGCATCGTTGCCTCGCAGGCGCTGACGCAGGCCGCGCCGGACGGATACACGTTGATCCTGGTCGCGAGCGGTCATCCTCTCAATCAGTTCATCTATCCGAGCGTGCCCTACGACACGTTCAAGGATTTTACCGCGATCACCGAGATCGCTTCCTCGCCGCTCGCGATCGTCGTCGCCAAGGACAGCCCCTACAAGACGCTTGGCGATCTCTTCACTGCGGCGAAGAAGGAGCCGGACAAGCTCTCCTATGGCATGTCCGGCAACGGCACCTCGGCGCATCTGGCCGGCGAACTGCTCAAATACATGTCGGGCAGCAAGATCGTGGCGATCCCTTACAAGGGCGGCGCACCGGCGCTGACGGCGGTGATCGCCGGCGAGATTCCGCTCAGCATCAATCCGCTCGCGGAAGCGATCGGCCAGCTCGAAGGCGGGCCGGTGCGCGCACTCGCGGTGACCTCGGCCGAGCGCTCCAAGGCGCTGCCGGATGTTCCGACCGTCACGGAAGCCGGCGTGCCCGGCTACGACGTCTCGGTCTGGTGGGGCCTGCTCGGTCCGGCGAAGATGCCGCCGGAGATCGTCGCCAAGCTCGAAACCGACCTGAAGGCGGCGCTGCAGGATCCGAGCGTCCTGTCGACGCTCGGCAAGATCGGCGCCACCCCGGTCGGCTCCTCCGCCAAGGACTTTGACGCCTATATGCATGCCGAGGCGACGAAGTGGGAGCCGTTGCTGAAGGCCGCCAACATCCGCGCCCAGTGAGGCTGTTCGCACGAGAATCGCACTAGGCGCCTCGGGCAGCGCCCTGCTCAGCACGCCCGCGCGCCCCGACGGCGAAGACGCGCGAGTGGCCAGCCTCCGCCCAGCAAGAAGGGACGCGCCGTTCAGTTATGGGCCCTCGCCCGCATTTTCTCCGGCGGCGCGGGGCGCCGCGGCAAATCGGCATCATCGTCACCCGAGGGGATCAGGATCGCACGCTCGCGCGGCAGTGCCTCCGGCATCTCGTCGCGGATGAAGGCCACGAGCTTCTCTCTGACCTCGCAGCGCAGGTCCCAGGATTGCGGCGCATTGCGCGCGCTGACCAGCGCGCGAAGCTCGATGGTGCGCGAATCTGCGTCGATCACCTGGAGATTGACCACGGCGCCGTCCCAGAGCTTGGACTGCTTCACCGCCTCCTCCAGCCAGCGCCTGATGCGCGCCACATCGGTACGGTAATCGACATGGAGCCCGACCACTCCGATCAGCGAGGCGGTGTCGCGCGTCCAGTTCTGGAACGGCTTTTCGATGAAATAGGACAGCGGCACCACCATACGGCGCCAATCCCACAGCCGGATCACGACATAGGTCGAGGCGATGTCCTCGACCCATCCCCACTCGTTCTCGATGATCACGGCATCCTCGATGCGGATCGGCTGGGTGATGGCGATCTGCAAGCCCGCGATCAGATTGCTCAGCAGCGGCCGCGCGGCAAGACCGACGATGATACCGGCGGCACCGGCGGAGGCGAAAAGGCTGACGCCATATTGCCTCACCGAGTCGAACGTCATCAGCGCGGTGGAGACTGTGATGATAACGATGATGGTGTCGGTGACACGCTTGAACACGCGGACTTGCGTGACTTGCTTGCGCGCGATGAAATTCTCGGTGACGTCGCGAAAGTTCTGCAAGTATCGCGCCGCACTCATGTCGACGATCCGGATCGATATCCAGCCGATCAAGGCGATGACGGCGACGACGAACAGGCGCATCAGCGGCGTGCGGATCGTATCGTCGAGCGGCGCAAGTGGCAGGACCAGTGCCACGGCAGCCAGACACAGCGCCAGCTGGGCCGGGCCGGACGTGCGCTCGATGAACACACTCAGGAGCGGAAGCCGGGTTCCGAAAGCGCGATTGAGCAGCCAAACAGCGAACCGATAGAACGACAGAGCGAGCATCATCGCGCCGGCGACCAAGCCGAGGCCGATGAACCATGACGGTATCCAGCCGAACATCCTGTCGATGTCGGCCATAAGGGTCTGCCAATTCATTGCTGTCCCTGTCCTTACGTACGCGTCAGCGCTCAACGCCTGCCGCCCAGCTTCGCTCCCCTATCTCGTGCAACGCAGCATTCCGCTGGTGCAACCGCTGCCGAACTGAGCTAATTTAGGGCGCCCATGACCCGACGTAGCGGCAGCGCCGATCTTCCCTTGCACACCGGACGTGTTCCGCCGTGGCTGGCAAGCCGCATGGCTTCGTTGGGCGCAATCGTCACTCAGGCGATCGTGCATCATTACGGACGCGACGCGTTCATGCAGCGGCTGTCGCATCCGTTCTGGTTCCAGTCGTTTGGCGCCGTGATGGGGATGGACTGGCACTCCTCCGGCATCACGACCTCCGTGATCGGCGCCCTGAAGCGTGGACTCGGACCGCTCCAGGACGAGCTCGGCATCTATGTCTGTGGCGGCCGCGGCCAGCATTCACGCAAGACGCCGGACGAGCTGTTGCAGCTTGGCGAGCGTGTCGGCTTGGACGGCGCAATGCTGACGCGTGCCAGCCGCCTGGTGGCGAAGGTCGACAGCGCGGCTGTGCAAGACGGCTTCGACCTCTATCTCCATGGGTTCTTCGTCACCGCAGAGGGCAAATGGACGGTGGTGCAGCAGGGCATGAACGGCGACAAGCGGCAGGCCCGCCGCTACCACTGGCATTCCGAGGCGCTGAAGAGTTTTGTCGATACGCCCCACACTGCGATCGACGGTCCCAAGCAAGGCGAGATCGTCAACCTCACCGACCATCGCGCCGATATCTCGCGCACCGCGCAGCTCGAGCTGTTGAGAGGTCTTGGCCCGGATCGCATTGTCTCCGAGTTCGAACGACTCACCGGCCTCGAGCCGGCGCAGGCCATACTGCCGCATCTGATCATGCCCGCGCATCACGACGTTCGCCCCAAGGACGTGTTCGCACGACGCCTGCACGGCACGCTGGCCGCGGCGGCCGAGCGCGGCCCGGTCGATTTCCCGGAGCTGTTGCTGACGCCCGGCGTCGGTGCGCGCACCGTGCACTCACTTGCGATGGTCGCCGAGGTCGTGCACGGCGCACCCTATCGTTTCAACGATCCCGCGCGCTTTTCGCTCGCCCATGGCGGCAAGGACCGGCATCCCTATCCCGTTCCAATCAAGGTCTATGACGAAACTATCCAAGTGCTGAAGGGCGCGATTCAGAACGCCAAGCTGGGACGCGAGGAAGAAATGCAGGCGATCAAGCGCCTCGACGACCAGGCGCGGCGGTTGGAGCGGACCGCACAGGGCCCCTCGGTCGAGGCCTACATCGCCGGCGAGCGTGCTGCCTCGCCCGACCTCGACGGCCGATCCGTGTTCGGCTGGGAGCGCGATCTGACACCGACCAAAAAGCGGACCGGCTGAAACCGGTCCGCGAGTTGGTCGGGAGGAACGCCACTTCTCAGGTCTCGGTCTCCGGCTCATCGTCGAGCCGGTTGGCTGCATGGTCCTGATACTGCTCGGTCTGGATGAACTTGCCATCCATGCCGCGGATGTCCGAATGCTGTGCCTTGTCGCGGTTTGACAGCACCATGTTGTCGCCGATCTTGTCCTTCGGGATTTCGGCCATGGCGCCAGTGCCATCGCCCTTGCCATGCATTCCCGATCTGAAGTGCGTCTTGCTGCCGTGCCCTGCTGGCATCGGTTTCTCCTCTTGCAGTGATCTTCCGAAGACTTAGTGCTTTTGTTGCGCCGGCATTGGCTTCGGCGGCTTGTGGCCGCTCTGGCCGGAATCATTGTGCTTGTTGTGATCGCTCTCCTGATTGAGGCCGCCGCGACTTACTGCGTATTCGCTGTGCCTGGCTTCCGAGCGCGCGCGATGAACAGCAGCGTCCTCGGCATTATGGCCGATAGCCTGATCGAGCTCCCGCGCGTCGGGAACATCGGGCTTGCGCTCGAGAATGCGAACCTGCTGCTCGTGGGTCTTTTTGCCTTGCATTGCTGTTCTCCGGACTACCGGCGCCTTCGGTGCGCGCCGCCATGTGCGACGTCCTTGTCGATGCCGCCGCCGACGCCCACATCATTCTCGCGATCGCCCTCGATTGTGTTCTCACCGAGAGCATCTTCGAGATCGTCGGGTGACGCACCCGCCATTGTCGCTCCCTTTGATCCTCCGATCAGGGGATTTTCGCGCATGTCCTTCTCGCTAGGCATGTACAACTTGGGTTGCTTGCTGCTCATGAGCTACCTGCCTCCGCCCTTTCCGGCTTCATCGTGTCTGTGATGGGAATCGCGCTCGCCGCCTCCGCCGGAGATCCGGCTGTGACTGCGCTGCAAATCGTCCGCCGGCGGTTTCTTCACTTCCAGCGGGGCCTTCGCATTCTCGTGCGAAGCGCCAGGTCCGCCCTGACGAATGCTGTTTGGTGTCTTGATGGATGTCGACATGAACGTCGTCCTCCTCACCGATCTTGCTGATAGCCTTGATTGGTCGTGTTCTGCTTGATGTTGCCCTGCTGTCCCTGCTGGTCCGGATTTTCCACGCGCCGTTGGCCGTGCGGGGTCCGATCCGCCGACACTTGCTTGGCGTCGCCAGTTCCCTTCGGGCTCTGATTATCCGGTGGAACAGGTGGCATCTTGCTGGCCATGATCTTGTCTCCGTTAAGACGGTGACCTGCGATGCGGCCAAGGAACTCGTCGCCGCGTTCGAGGTCCTGATGACAACAGGACCAGCGGCACACCGTTCCTGACTGATCACGTTCGGCAAAGATTTTCCGAAAGATCGCCGACTGAGCCCGCCGCGGTGAGGGAACGATCAATCATAGCTCCGCGCGCGCCTCTGTTCCGCGGCCCTCAGTTGAGACGGGAAGTTTCGCAATCGCACGCAAACCCGGCCGCCTGCGCCAGCGGACCTCTGCCGGATCGACGGCCAAGCCAAGCTTTGGCCATCGTACGAACAGCGCTTCGAGCGCGCACGCCGCCTCAATGCGCGCGAGCTGGTGGCCGAGGCAGAAATGGATCCCCGTCCCGAACGAGATGTGCCGGTTCGGCCTGCGCGCGAGATCGAGGCGTTCCGGACGATCGTGCACCGTAGGATCCATGTTCGCCGCGGCGAGCATCGCCATGACGCGATCGCCCTTCTTCAGGCGCACGCCTTCGACGTCGAGATCCCGCCGCACATAGCGCGGCTTTGAGAATTGCACTGGCGAGACGAAGCGCAGGAACTCTTCGACGGCAAGCCCGACGCGACTCCAGTCCTCTTCGAGCCAATGGCGCAACCCGGGATTCCGGAGCAGTTCGTACGCCGAGCCGCTGATGAGATGCGTGGTGGTCTCCGATCCGGCCGCAAGCAGCAGAAAGACCATCGAAACCATTTCGTCCGGCGTGATCTGGCCGCCCTCGCGCTCGACCTGAACCAGCTCTGCGATCAGGCCTTCGCCGCCTTGCACACGTGCAATCTGCAACTGCCGCTCGAGGTAGGCACGCATCTTGCGGAACGCGAACAGCAGCCGGAAAAAGCTGACCACATTGGTCAGCGAGGACATCGTGTTGGCCCAGGCGATGAATCTCGGACGGTCGGCCGGAGGCAGGCCCAGGAGTTCGGAGATCACCGCAAGCGGCAGGATACGCGCGTAGCGCTGAACCAGATCGGCCGGGCTTCCGTTCGCAAAGAGCTCGTCGGCGAGACCGTCGGCAATAGTACGGATGCGCGGCTCCATCGCGACGATGGCGCGCCGACGAAAGGCCTCGTCCACGATGCCGCGGAGCCTCGTGTGATCCGGCTCGTCCATCGTCAGCATGTTGTTGGCGATGGTCTTGACGTATCTCGGCATCCACCAGCGCAGACCAGCGACGTCGCCATCCTCCCTTCGGAACGTGAACGTCGCGCCGTCCTTCAGGACCTGCGCGGTGGCGTCATGGGTTGTGGTAATCCAGACGTCGCCGATGAGAGGAAATCGCGTCGCGACCACGGGGCCAGACATGCGCAGCGTCGCAATCGCCTTGGGCGGATCGCGAAAGAAGGCCTCGCTGGTGAAATCGAGGCGCGCTGTCATGGGTTCACCGGAGTGATTGCTGGCGTCTCACCGAGATGGTGCACGGCGCGGGCCGTGCAAGGGTGGAGCGCGCCCTCCGCTTCAGTCGCAGGTGTCGAGAGACACGCCTACCCCCGTCCCGGAGATCGCTGCCCGGTCTTGCGCTGCTGCGTGTAGGCGTCCCAATGGCTCCAGCTGCCATTGCTGAGGCTTTGCAGGTCGGTCGCGAGCGGTCGGCGCGTGCGCTTATCGCGATCGGCGATCACGCGCTCGGACTGCGCGATCTTGCGCTTGAGTTCCGCGATGGTCTTCTCGGATTGACCGTTCCGCTTCGACGAGGCGATCTCGCCCATCGTGAAGCGCGCGGTCTCCAGCGCCTTCAACTCGGCGCGGTTCTTCTTCAACTGGACCCGGTGCCAGGCGATGTTGCTGTCGCTGTCCGCAACCATGTGGGAACTCCGCTGATTCGCTCCCACATAGTATCGTGCGCCGAATCGACGCCGCAACGGGCGCCCGGCGGCGAAAATGCGACCTTATTGGGCAGGAATTACGGGCCTAGAACGTTTTCGAGGGAGGTCGATACCGGTCCTCGTAAAGAAAACGCGTCAAAATAAGAATCTGGAGCCCCGTTCCGATGCGCATCGGAACGGAAATGGGCTTTAACGCTCGGCAAAGGCCTTTTCGACCACGAACTGGGCCGGCTCGCCGTGATTGCCCTCCATGAGGCCGCGTTCACCCAGCAGCACGCGCGTGTCCGCGACCAGGGCCGGACTGCCGCAGATCATGACGCGGTCGTGGGCAGCTTCCAGCGCCGGGAGACCGATGTCGCTGAACAGCTTGCCCGAGGTGATGAGGTCGGTGATGCGGCCGCGATTGCGGAACGGATCGCGCGTGACGGTCGGATAGTAGATCAGTTGATTGCGGATGTATTCGCCGATCAGTTCGTCCTTCGGCAGCGTCTCGGTGATCATCTCGCCATAGGCGAGCTCGTTGACATGCCGGCAGCCGTGCAGCAGCACCACTTTCTCGAAGCGCTCGTAGGTTTCAGGATCCTTGATCACGCTCAGGAACGGCGCGAGACCCGTGCCGGTGCCGATGAGGTAGAGGTTGCGGCCCTCTTCCAGGTTGTCGATCACCAGCGTGCCGGTGGCCTTGCGGCTGATGATGATCTCGTCGCCTGCCTTCAAATGCTGAAGCCGCGAGGTCAGCGGACCATCCGACACCTTGATCGAGAAGAACTCCAGCGTGTCCTCGTAATTGGCGCTGGCGACGCTGTAGGCCCGTAGCAAGGGCTTCTCGCCGACCTTGAGGCCGATCATGGTGAATTCGCCGTTGCGGAAACGGAAGGTCGGGCTGCGGGTGGTCTTGAAGGAGAACAGCGTGTCCGTCCAGTGGTGGACGCTCAAAACACTTTCCTGATTGTAATTGCTCATCACACCTTCCCTGTCGCTTCCAACGCAGTTCCGAGGCGGGCAGCTATGCGTCGTTTGTACACAATCATTCGTATACTAATGAATAATCTGGCTTGATCCCGCGGTCAAGGCTGCCCAAGATCGAAAGCATTGCAGCTAGGAATAAGGAGCCCCTTCCATGGCGCATGACACACCCCAGGCCACCGGACCCTCGAAGCTCGTGATCCGGAATATCGGCTTGATCCTGTCCGGCGCCCTGGAAAAGCCGATCCTGGACGGCGACACCATCGTTGCCGAGAACGGCAAGATCACCGCCATCGGCCGATTCAAGGACGTCGACACGGAAGGCGCGACCACGATCGTCGACGCCCACGGCACCACGGTCGCGCCGGGCCTGATCGACAGCCACGTCCACCCTGTTGCGGGCGACTGGACGCCGCGGCAGAACCAGATCAACTGGATCGACAGCTACCTCCATGGCGGCGTCACCACCATGATCTCGGCCGGCGAAGTGCACACGCCCGGCCGCCCCCGCGACGTCGTCGGCCTCAAGGCGATGGCGGTGTTCGCCCAGCGCGCGTTCTGGACCTTGCGCCCCGGCGGCGTGAAGGTTCACGCCGGCGCGCCGGTGATCGAATGCGAGATGGTCGAAGAGGATTTCAAGGAGATGGCCGCCAATGGCGTCAAGCTGCTCGGCGAAGTCGGTCTCGGTGGCGTCAAGGACGGCCCGACGGCACGCAAGATGGTCGGCTGGGCGCGCAAATACGGCATCCAGAGCACCATCCACACCGGCGGCCCCTCGATCCCCGGCTCCGGCCTGATCGACAAGGACGTGGTGCTGGAAGCCGACACCGACGTGGTCGGCCACATCAATGGCGGCCACACGGCGCTCCCCGACGACCAGATCCGCTGCATCTGTGAGGGCTGCAAGCGCGGCCTCGAGCTCGTGCACAACGGCAACGAGCGCTCGGCTTTGTTCACGCTGCGCACCGCGCGCGAGATGGGCGATCTGCACCGCGTCATCCTCGGCACCGACGCGCCGGCCGGCTCCGGCGTGCAGCCGCTCGGCATTTTGCGCATGGTGTCGATGCTGTCCTCGCTCGGCGAGCTGCCGGCCGAGATCGCCTTCTGTCTTGCCACCGGCAACACCGCGCGCATGCGCGAGCTCGATTGCGGCCTGATCGAGGTCGGCCGCTCCGCCGACTTCGTCATCATGGACAAGGCGCAGCACTCGCCGGGCAAGACCATTCTGGAGAGCGTGCAGCTCGGCGACCTCCCCGGCATCGGCATGACCATCATCGACGGCATCGTGCGCACCCAGCGCAGCCGCAATACCCCGCCGGCGGGCAAGGTGCCGGAGCTGGTGACGAAGTGACGGCAGTGGCCGTCATTCCGGGGCGCGCGTGAGCGCAAACCCGGACTCTCGCACAACAGCGTCGGGTTTCCGAGTTCACGCGCAATGCGCGTGCCCCGGAATGACGGAAACGATCACCGCAGCTTGTTCAGCAGCGCCATCAGCGTTTCGCGCTCTTTTGCATCCAGCGGCGCGAGCGTCTCGCGGGTGATCGCGAGCGCGTTCGGCGCTAGCCTCTCCGCAAGCTGCTGACCCGCGCGCGTCAGGCTGACCAGCAAGCGGCGTCCGTCTTCCGGATCCTGGCTCGTCTCGGTCAAGCCGCGCGCCGTCAGGCGGTCGATCACGCCCTTGATGGTCGCGACGTCCATCGCCGTGAGACGTCCGAGCTGGTTCTGCGAGCACGGCCCGGTCTCAGCGAGCTTCGACAGCGCTGCCCATTGCGTCGGCGTCAAATTGGTGCCGATATCGCGCGAGAAGATTGAGCTGTGGCGTTGCCAGACCTGGCGCAGGATGAAGCCGACCTGCTCGTCGAGCACGTAAGGCGGTTTTGCCGGTTTGACGCTTTTCTTCGCCGTAACGCTTCTCGCCATCCGTTCCCCACCCTCACAACGACAGATGCGCGTCGCGGATATCCGGACGCGCGTCGAGTTCGGCCATGGTGCCGCCGAAGCAAATGCGGCCGCGCTCGATGATGTAGGCGCGATCGGAAATCAGCCGCGCGAAATGCAGATTCTGCTCGGAGACGACGATGCTGACGCCCTCTTTCTTCATGGTCAGGATGGCATCGACCATCTGCTCCACGATCTTCGGCGACAGGCCCTCCGAAGGCTCGTCCAGCAGCACCAGCGACGGATTGCCCATCAGCGTGCGCGCAATGGTGAGCATCTGCTGCTCGCCGCCGCTCATGCGTCCGCCGGAGCGATTCTTCATCTCACCCAAGTTTGGAAACAGCGCGAACAGTTTTTCGCGCGTCCAGTGCGGCGCGTTCGGACGCTTGGGCTGGCGGCCGACCTCGAGATTTTCCTCAACGGTCAGGTCTGTGAAGATGCGCCGCTCCTCCGGCACATAGCCCAGGCCCTCGCGGACGATCTCGTGCGTCGGACGCACCGAGACATCCTTGCCCTCGAACATGATGCGGCCGGTTCGCTGCGCGACGAGGCCGACGATGGAGCGGAACGTCGTCGACTTACCCGCGCCGTTGCGCCCGAGCAGTGCGACGACCTCGCCCTCACCGACCTCGAAGCCGATGTCGAACAGGATATGCGCCGGGCCATAATGGCTGTTAAGCCCTTCGACCTTCAGCTTCATGCCGAGGCTCCCTCGCGATGGCGGGCATCATAGACGAGGCCTTCGCCGAGATAGACCGCCTGCACCTGCGGATTGCCGCGCACTTCGGCCGGCGAGCCCTCGGCGATCAGCGCGCCGCGGTTGAGCACGATGATGCGGTCGGCATGTTCGAACACGACGTCCATGTCGTGCTCGGTGAAGAGCACGCCGATCGATTTCTCCCGCGCGATCTGCGCGGTCAGCCGCATCAGGTCGACGCGCTCGCGCGGCGCCATGCCCGCGGTCGGCTCGTCCATCAAGAGCAGCTTTGGCTGGTTGGCGAGCGCCACCGCAAGCTCGAGACGCTTGAGGTCGCCATAGGCGAGCTCGCCGCAGGGGCGATCAGCGTAGCCGCCCATGCCGACCAGCTCGAGCAGCCGACCGGCTTCGCCGCGGTCGAACTTCGGCGCCGAGCCGAACAGATTGAACAGCTGCTTTCCGTGCGATATCAACGCGACCTGCACGTTCTCGCGCACGCTCATGGTGGCGAAGGTCGCGGTGATCTGGAACGTGCGCCCGACGCCGAGCCGCCAAACTTCGCGCGGTTTCCTGCCGGTGATCTCTTCACCTAATAGGCGGACATGCCCGGAGTCCGGCTTGTTCTGGCCGTTGAGCATGTCGAAGCAGGTGCTCTTGCCGGCCCCGTTCGGGCCGATCAGCGCCAGAATCTCGCCTGCACGCAACGAGAACGACACGCCGCGCACGGCATGAATGCCGCCATAGGATTTGGTCAGGCCTTCGACCGCGAGAAGTGGGGGTGCGACGCTCATTCGGCGGACTCGATCGGCTTAGCAAGCAAGGGAGATGCCGGCGGCGATGCTTTCTTACGGCGCTGCGCCAGCATCTCGAGCATGCCAACGATTCCCTTGGGGAAGACGACGACGATCAGCATGATGAAGCCGCCGAGCACAAGCTTCGACAAGTCGGTCTGGCTGATCAGCCAGATGTTCAAAGCCTTGTAGACGATGGCGCCGATCACCGCGCCCGACACCGTTTCGACGCCGCCGAGCAGCACCATGACCAGCGCATCGACCGACAGCGAAATGCCGAGATTGTCGGGGAAGACGCTGCCCTTGAGGTAGGCGAACAGGGCGCCGCCGATCCCAGCGGTGGTTCCTGCGATGACAAAGGCCGTCCACCGGATGCGCTTCGCGTCGATGCCGATCGCTTCGCTGCGCAGCGTCGAGTCACGCGTTGCTCGGAGCGCATAGCCGAACGGCGAGAACACCATGGCTCGAAGCGCGATCGTGACGAGCGCCGCGACGCCGAGCGCGAGCCAGTAGAAATGCGGTGGGCTCGCGGCCCAGCTCGACGGCCACAGGCCCAGAATGCCGTTGTCACCGCCTGTCACGTCCACCCACTGAAATGCGATCGACCACACGATCTGCGCGAAGGCGAGCGTCAGCATCGCGAAGTAGACGCCGGAGAGCTGCACCGCGAAGAAGCCGAACACGGCCGCGCCCAGGCAGCCGAGCAGCGGGCCGAGCAACAGACACACGATCATCGGCAGCCCCGCCATCTTGGCGAGGAAGGCAATGCCATAGGCGCCAAGCCCGAAATAGGCGGCATGGCCGAACGATGCGAGCCCGCCGACCGACATCAAGAAATGCAGGCTGACGGCAAAGATGACGAAGATCGCGATCTCCGAGCCGACCGTCAGCGCGTAATTGCCGGCGAACAGCGGCAGCGTCGCTGCGATGACGAGCGCGGCAAGTGCAGCCAGCCGTTCATTCGGCGTCAATGGCCGCCAGGGATTGACGGTGAGGCCCGGCGTCTTGCGCGCAGCCGCCTCGGGCCTGCCGAACAGGCCCCAGGGCCGCACGATCAGCACCACTGCCATCACCAGGAAGACCAGAATGATGGAGATCTTTGGAAAGATCAGGATGCCGAAGGCGTTGAGTTCGGACACCAGCACCGCCGCAACGAACGCGCCGACGATACTGCCAAGGCCGCCGATCACGACCACGACGAAGACCTCGACGATGATCCGGAGATCCATGGCGTGATGCACGGCATCGCGCGGGATCTGAAGCGCGCCGCCGAGAGCGGCGAGGAAGACGCCGACTGCGAACACGGAGGTGAACAGCCATTTCTGATTGACGCCGAGCGCGGCGACCATGTCGCGGTCCTGCGTTGCGGCGCGCACCAGCACGCCCCAGCGCGTGCGCTGAAACAGCAGCCAGAGAATGCCGAGCACGACGGGTCCGAGCACGATCAGGAATAGGTCATAGCTCGGAATGTTCTGGCCGAAAAAATCGATCGCGCCCTTGAAGCCGGGCGCGCGGCGGCCGACGAGGTCGTCGGGTCCCCAGATCAGCACCACGAGATCTTCGACCATCAGGGTCAGGCCAAACGTCGCGAGCAGCTGGAACAATTCGGGCGCATGATAAATGCGCCGGAGCAGCACCATCTCGACGATGATGCCGATCATCGCCACCGCCAGCGCCGCCAGCACGATCCCGCCCCAGAAGCCGAACGCACCCGACAGTCGCTCGGTGAGCGTGAAGGCGATGTAGGCGCCGATCATGTAGAAGGCGCCATGCGCGAAATTCACGATCCGCGTCACGCCGAAGATAATCGACAGGCCCGAGGCCACCAAGAATAGCGACGCTGCGCTGGCGAGACCGGTCAGAAACTGTGCGACGTAAAAGGCCATCGGCGGTCCGGGTAGAGGTTGAGGTCACCTCTCCCCACGAAGAGCGGGGAGAGGGAGGGGAAAGATAATCAATCCTTCGGCCGCAGCTTCTCGACCTCGGCATCGGTGGGCAGATAGTCCGCGCCCTTCTTGTAGGACGAATCCACCATCACACCCTTGCCATCCTTCAGCGCGGTCTTGCCGACATAGGCACCGAGCGTCGATTGATGGTCGATCTTGCGGAAGGTGATCTCGCCGAAAGGCGATGGCATCGACAGGCCTTCGGCCGCGGCGATCAGCTTCTCCGGATCGGTCGAGCCGGCCTTCGCCAGGATTGCCGCTGCCGACTTGATGGTCTGATAACCGACGATCGAGCCGAGGCGCGGATAGTCGTTGTACTTGGCCTGGTAGGCCTTCAGGAACGCGTCGTGCTCTGGCGTCTTGATCGAGTACCAGGGATAGCCGGTGACGATCCAACCCTCCGGCGTCTCCTCCTTGAGCGGATCGAGATATTCCGGTTCGCCGGTCAGGAAGGAGACGACCTCCCGCCCCTTGAACAGGCCGCGGGTGTTGCCTTCGCGCACGAGCTTGACGAGGTCGGCGCCGAAGGTGACGTTGAGGATGGCTTCCGGATTGGCGGCGGCAACCGCCTGCACCACCGGACCTGCGTCGATCTTGCCCTGCGGCGGCCACTGTTCGTCGACCCACTGGATGTCCGGGCGCTTTTCCGACATCAGCTTCTTGAACACCGCGACGGCCGATTGGCCGTATTCGTAGTTCGGCGCGATCGTCGCCCAGCGTTTCGCCGGCAGCTTGCTGGCTGCCTCCACCAGCATCGCCGCCTGCATGTAGTTGGAGGGACGCAGGCGGAAGGTGTATTTGTTGCCCTTCGACCAGGTGATCGCGTCGGTCAGCGGCTCGGCCGCGAGGAAGAACACCTTCTTCTGGTTGGCGAAGTCGCTGACGGCGAGGCCGATGTTCGACAGGAACGTGCCCGCGAGCATCGCAACGCCCTCGCTCGAGACGAGCTCATTCGCAGCGGTCTGCGCATCCGCCGGCTTGCCGCCATCGTCCTTGGAGATGACGACGAGCTTCTTGCCGTTGATGCCACCGGCCGCGTTGATCTCCTCGGTGGCGAGCTGCCATCCCTTGCGATAAGGCTCGGTGAAGGCCGGCAACAGCGAATAGCTGTTGATCTCGCCGATCTTGATGTCCTGCGCCAGGGCCGAATGGGCCATGCCGCCGGCCAGAAGCGCGAAGGCCGCGCCGACAAAAACGTTTCTTGCTCGCATCCCAACCTCCAGTTTTGAACTTCTCTGCCTTTCGCAAACGATCTGATCGGAGAACCCGTGCCCGGTTCTCCGGACGCGCTATCTCAAACCGTCTTCGCCCTTGATCTCCGCAACCGTCAGCCCGCCGACGCGCGGCAGTGGACGGCCGCTGTCGGTGACGGCAACCGCGACCATGATTTCATTGGCCCGCGGTGCATCGTTGATCTGTACCTCCATGCCGTCGAAATGGCTGCGTACGAAAGCCGCGTCCTTGTGCCCCAGAGGGATATCGAGCGTCGTGCCCGGGCCGCTGCGTTTTTTCGACGACGGGATCAGCGCCGCGCCCTTGCCCAGCACTTTTCGCACCGGCGCACCCATCTTCGGATGAAGAATGGCGGCGGCGTGCTCCAGCTCGCCGTTCTCGCCGACGGCGGCGGCCTTGCCATAGCTCTGCACCTTTGCGCCATCGATCCCGAGCGCCGCCACCGCGCGCTTCGATAGCAGCTCGCCCAGCTCCTCGCCAATCGCGACGAGCGGCGAAAGGTCTTCGACATATTTCCCCGCAAAGGGATTCTCGATCACGGCGATCGCCGCGGCGCGCCGCGTCGGCGGCGACACCTGACGTCCCATCTCCATCTGGGTCTCTTCGAGGACGGTGACGATCTTGCGGATGATCGCGTTCATGATTGTTTCCTCAAGTAACTTCCCTGTTCAGGCATGAACCGCAGTCTCCAGCATAGGCGGGCGCGATCGTTGCCGTTCGATATCTTTTGGTCCGATGACAAGCATATCACCACAAAGCTGCAATACGGCACCCTCGATCAATTCGCGATCGAATAAATGCCGTGCACATTCCGCGCCAGATTCGAGCGCGGCCGCGATCTCATTGTGCGACAACTTGCCGACCTCGCGGGTGACAAGACGGGCCCCGAGATCGCTGTCAGGCTGAAGCTCGTTGGCGGGCTTGCGGATGATGGCCGGATGTCTCGGCAGATCCACCGCGTTGGCGATGATCGTGGCCGCCGCATCGGCCTGCGATGCCGTTGCAGCCAACACCGTCACCGCGTCGGCGATGCCGAGCGAAAAACTACGACCGTGGCGTCCGCTGGTCGCGATTCCGCGTACAGGGTCGGCCGAATCGACCCTCATGGTCCGCATCACGCCGGAGCCATCAGGGCGATCCATCAGACCGACAGAGAAATGCTCGCCTTCGCCAAGATGAAGCGCGAGGTCGCCGCCATTGTTGACGTAGGCTTGATTGAGTGTCGCGGCTCCGAGCATTGCGCCAAGGATCTCCTCCGCCACACTGCCAGCAACGGCGGCCATCGGCGTGACGAAGCAATCAGCCGCGTAGGGCGACACAGCGGCATGCATCCGCCGCGCGACCACGCCCTTCAGCGAAGTCCGCTCCTCAGCGGCCGTCCGCAGCTCCGGCAGTTCCGCGCAGAGCTCATCCAACAATCCGGTGAACCGCCACGCTGCAGCCTCATAGGCCGCGCGCACCTCGTCCGCAGGCCCCCTCGCCTCCACGATCAAATCAATCGGTCCATCCTGCAAATGCAGCCGCCGGCCGTCAGACAGGAATGCGATTTGCGGGCGCCGTGTCATGCCCGACGTCCCGGGATCGGGTTCTGCCAGGGCAATTGACGGACGTCGTCACCGCTCTGCACTTCGGAAAGCGGCTTCACATGATCCATGTGACCGCCGAGCGCGGCATAGTCCGACAGCATCATGGTGAACTCGATTGGCGCGACCAGCGCCGGCGTCGGCACGTAGCCAAACGCACCCGCCGGCATCTGCGTCACGTCGACCATGTAGGTGATGCCTCCGCCGGGCCAGACATAGACCGGCGCGCCGCCGCTGGTGACGCGCGTCAGTGCGTCCTTAACCGAGCGCGTCAGCCGCACCGGATTGTCGGTGACGCCGGCGCGCAACGAGCCGCCGGCACCCGCCATGAACAGCACCGTGCAGAGTGCCGGCTCGCAATTCTCCTGGATGCGCTCGACCGAAAACTTCAGGTCATCAGGCATCTCGGTCTCGACCGGCTTCAAAGCCTCGTCGAGGACATAATAGGACGAATGCTCGCCGGTGGTGGAGACCATCAGCATGGTCAGACCGGGCTTGGCTTGCTTGGCATCAAACGGCCCGAGAATCGAGAGCGGATCCGAGATGTTGGTGCCCCCCCAGCCCGTGCCGGGCTCGGCGACCTGGAAATAGCGGCCGGGCGTCGAACGCCGGCCCTTCATCTTGATGCCGGTATCGGCGATGTCGAGCAGCTTGCCGGCCTGATGTTCCGACAGCACGCCAGTGATGTGGTCATCGACCACGACGACCTCGTCGACCTTGCCATGCCACTGCTTGGCGAACATGCCGATCGTCGCCGAGCCGCAGCCGACCCGCATGCGCTCTTCCTTCACGCCGTTGACGATCGGCGGCTGGCCGGCCTGCACCACCACGGTCGCGCCGCCGTCGATGGTGAGCTCGACCGCCTTGCAATTGGCGAGATCCATCAGCGTGTCGCAGGTGACGCGCCCCTCTTTCTTGGAGCCGCCAGTGAGATGATGCACGCCGCCGAGCGAGAGCATCTGCGAGCCGTATTCGCTGGTGGTGACGTGGCCCACCGCCTCGCCTTGCGCGCGAACGGTCGCGGTCTCCGGCCCGAGATAGCGATCGGTGTCGATCTTCACCTTGACGCCGCAATAGGAGAAGATGCCCTCGGTGACCACAGTCACCATGTCGACGCCGTCGACCTCCGCGGAGACGATGAATGGCGCCGGCTTGTAGTCGGGATAGGTCGTGCCCGCGCCGATCGCCGTCACAAAGGTTGAAGGCTCGTGGACGATCTTGCCGTCCCAGTCTTCGGTCCGGCTGAACGGCACCAGCTTGCCGCCATGCGAGACGGTGCGCTCCAGGATCACGTGCGGATCGACGCGAACGAGCTTGCCGTCGTGGTTAGCGTAGCGGTCGCAAGCTCCCGCCGCACCCGGCTTGATATAACACATCACCGGACAGGCATCGCAGCGTATCTTGTCGATGGCAGCGCTCGTCGTTTCCATCACCATGTCAGAGCCAGCAGACACCGCGGTTATCATTCGTATACGAACGATGTTGCGCGCGGTCCCGATGGCTGTCAAGCGGCGGTGCGGCGCAAAAGGTGCACCTGCCGCATAAAAGCTCATATGCCTATCCGCCCTGTCCACAAAGGAGGCAGTCGCGCTGCAGTGCGGCATGACGGCTTGCACGTTTGTGTACAAACGGTATCGTCGCGACTTACAAATCGCGTGTTTACAGGGCTTGGGAACGAGGATGATGCAGACACCGATCCGCCTCACCGTGAACGGCAGGATCCACGAGGTCACTGCGGCGCGAGACACGCCGCTGCTCTACGTGCTGCGCAACGACCTCGCGCTCAACGGGCCGAAATATGGCTGCGGCCTCGGTGAATGCGGCACCTGTACTGTCCTGATCGACGGGGCCGCGGCACGCTCCTGCGTGATTCCCGTGAGTGGCTGCGATGGCCGCGACATCGTGACGCTCGAAGGCTTGGGCACGCGCGACAAGCCGGACATCGTGCAGCAGGCCTTCATCGACGAGCAGGCCGCGCAATGCGGCTACTGCCTCAACGGCATGATCATGACCACCAAGGCGCTGCTCGCGGTCAATCCGCGGCCGACCGAACAGCAAGCGCTGGCGGCACTGCGCTACAATCTCTGCCGCTGCGGCACGCATGTCGAAATCCTGCGCGCGGTGATGCGCGCCTCCGGCCAGCTCACCGAGGCCGCTGATTGATGGTCTCCTCCCATTCGAACGGAGCTGAGCGGCCATCCGGTTCGCTCGTCGTCTTGCGCACCGTGGACGAGGTCACAACCGAGACCTATGTCCGCATCACCGCGGACGGTTCGATCACAGCCTATAACGGCCATGTCGATCTCGGCACCGGCATCCGCACGGCGCTCGGCCAGATCGTCGCCGAAGAGTTGGACGTGTCCTTTGCGCGCGTCGTCATCGTGCTCGGCGATACCGCACTGGTGCCGAACCAGGGCGCGACGATCGCGAGCGAGACGATCCAGATCACGGCTGTGCCCTTGCGCAAGGCCGCAGCCCAGGCGCGGCACTTCTTGATCGCACGCGCGGCCGAGCGGCTCGAACTGCCGGCGGCCGAGCTTAAGATCGACGACGGTCTCGTGCGCGGGCCCGACAATCGCTGCGTCAGCTATGGCGAACTGATCGGCGGCGAGACGATCAGCCTGGAGCTTGCCGATGACGTCGTCGTCAAGGCGGTTGGCGATTATGCCATCGTCGGCCAGTCGGTGCCGCGGGTCGACCTGCCGGCCAAGGCCACGGGCGAGCTAACTTTCGTGCACGACATCCGCGTGCCCGGCATGCTGCACGGCCGCGTGGTGCGTCCGCCCTATGCCGGCGTCGATGCCGGTCCGTTCGTCGGCACCAGCCTGATCGCCCTCGACGAGGCGTCGGTGCGCGACATTCCCGGATTGGTTGCCGTCGTGCGCATCGGTGATTTCGTCGGCGTGGTCGCCGAGCGCGAGGAGAATGCGATCCGGGCGGCAGAGCAGCTCAAGGTGAGCTGGAAGCCGACACCCGCGCTGACCGATCTCGCTGATGTCGAGAGCGCGCTGCGCGCCAATCCATCGACGCCGCGCACGCTGATCGACAAGGGCGACGTCGACGCGGCGATATCGGGCGCGGCCAAGCCGATGCAGCGCACTTATGTCTGGCCGTATCAGATGCACGCCTCGATCGGCCCGTCCTGCGCGGTCGCCGACTTCCAGGATGGCAACATCCGCGTCTGGTCCGGCACGCAGAACCCGCACGTGCTGCGCAGCGATCTGGCGCTGCTGATCGAGCGTCCGGAGAGCGAGATCGAGGTGATCCGGCTGGAGGCCGCCGGCTGCTATGGCCGCAACTGCGCCGATGACGTCACGGCGGACGCCCTGCTGCTGTCGCGCGCGGTCGGCCGGGCCGTGCGCGTGCAGTTGACGCGCGAGCAGGAGCACGCCTGGGAACCCAAGGGCACCGCGCAGCTCATCGACGTCAATGGCGGCCTCGACGCCGGCGGCGGCATCGCTGCCTACGATCTCGCCACGCGCTACCCCTCGAACGCCGCGCCGACCCTGGCGCTGCTGCTGACCGGGCGGATCTCGCCCGAGCCCGCCGTGCTCCAGATGGGCGACCGCACCGCTATTCCGCCTTACGATTACGACCACATGCGCGTCGTCGCCCACGACATGCCGCCGATCGTGCGCGCGTCCTGGTTTCGCGGCGTCTCGGCGCTGCCGAACACCTTTGCACATGAATCCTATATCGATGAGGCCGCGACAGAGGCCGGCGTCGACCCGATCGAGTATCGCCTGCGCTACCTGAAGGATCAGCGCGCCGTTGACCTCGTCAATGCGGTCGCCGAGCGCGCAGGCTGGACGCCGCGACCGGTCCGCGAAGAGAAAGACGGCGAGATCGTGCACGGGCGTGGCTTTGCTTATGCGCTCTACGTCCACAGCAAGTTCCCCGGCTATGGCGCGGCGTGGTCGGCCTGGGTTGCAGACGTCGCGGTGAACAAAAGCACCGGCGACGTCAGCATCACGCGCGTGGTCGCCGGACAGGACTCCGGCCTGATGATCAATCCGGACGGCGTGCGTCACCAGATTCACGGCAACGTCATCCAGTCCACCAGCCGCGCGCTAATGGAGGAGGTCTCGTTCGAGCGCGGCGCGGTGGCAGCGCGCGAATGGGGGGCCTATCCGATCATCCCCTTCCCAGACGTGCCCAAGATCGACGTGCTGATGCTGCCGCGTCAGGACCAGCCGCCGCTCGGCGTCGGCGAATCTGCCTCAGTGCCGAGCGCGGCGGCGATCGCCAATGCGATCTTCGATGCCACCGGCGTGCGCTTTCGCGAGCCGCCATTCACGCCGGAACGCATTCTCAGGGGATTGCACGGCGATGCGGCGGCCGCGCCGCAGGCCCTGCCCGCGCCGGCCACCCCGCCGCCATCCCGCATCTGGGAGAATCCGTTCGCCCAACGCGCCGGTATCTTTGCGACGATCGCGGCCGTCTGCACCGCCGCGATCGGAGTCGGCGCGGCGCTGCTGCCGGGGCGCGCGATCGCACCCATCGCCCAACCCGACGCGTCGGTCTATTCCGCGGCAACGATCGCCCGCGGCGAACAACTCGCGGCGCTCGGCAATTGCGCGGAGTGCCATACGACGGTTCGAGGCGCGCTCAATGCCGGTGGCCGTGCGCTGGAAACGCCGTTCGGCACGATCTACTCGACCAACATCACGCCCGATGTCGAGACCGGCATCGGCGCCTGGTCCTACCCCGCCTTCGAGCGCGCGATGCGCGACGGGGTGCATCGCGACGGACGGCAGCTCTATCCTGCCTTCCCCTACACACATTTTTCGAAGACCAGCGAGGCCGACCTGCAGGCGCTCTATGCCTACCTGATGGCACAGCCTGCGGTGCGCGCGACACAGCCTGCCAACGCGCTCGCCTTCCCCTTCAATCTTCGGCCACTGCTCGCGGGATGGAACGCGCTGTTTCACGAGGCGGATGAATTCAAGCCCGATCCCGCGAAGTCTGAGCTTTGGAATCGCGGCGCCTATCTAGTCGAGAGTCTCGGCCATTGCAGCGCCTGCCATTCGCCGCGCAATGCACTCGGTGCCGAGCAGCGCCAGGCCTATCTCGCCGGAGGCTTTGCCGAAGGCTGGGAAGCTCCGGCCCTGACCTCGCTCTCCCGCGCACCTATTCCGTGGAACGAGGACGAACTCTTCGCTTACTTGCGCACTGGTCATTCGCGCTATCACGGCGTCGCGGCCGGCCCGATGGCGCCGATCGTCCGGGACCTCAAGGCCCTGTCCGATCAGGACATCCGCGCAATGGCGGTCTATCTCAATTCCTTCAATGACACCGCGAGCGACGGACAAATGCAAGACGCGCTCGCAACAAAACTCGAGAACGCGACGCAAGTCACTGTCGGCGCGTCCACGGGCGCGCGGCTCTATGTCGGCGCCTGCGCGGTCTGCCACGAGGTCGGCGGCCCGCCGCTGTTCGGCACCAGGCCCTCGCTCGCGCTCAACAGCAATCTGCATAGCGCGAGCTCGGACAATCTCGTGCAGGTGATCCTGCACGGCATTGCCGATCCGGTGTCGAGCGATCTCGGCTACATGCCCGCCTTCAAGGGCAGCCTGAGCGACGCGCAGGTCGAGGAGCTCGTCACCTTTCTGCGCAAGCAGTTCGCACCGGAGAAGCCGGCCTGGACCGGCGTGCGCGAGACGATCGCGCGCGCACGCGCATCCGCAAATTAGGCGTGCTTTTTGATCTCCACCGGCGGCGTGCCATGCGTGTGGAACGACTCGATCGTCTTCAGGCCCCAGGCCTGGCCCTTCTTGCGCTCCTCCTCGGTCCACACGATCGGCTTCCAGTCCGGCGCGAGGATGAGACGCGCGCCGGCGTTGGCGACCTCGACGCGGTTGCCGCCAGGCTCATAGACGTAGAGGAAGAAGGTCTGCTGGATCGCGTGCTTGTGCGGGCCAGTCTCGATGTGCACGCCGTTCTCCAGGAAAATGTCTGCAGCGCGCAAAATCTCCTCGCGGCTGTCGAGCGCGTAGGTGACGTGATGGAAGCGGCCGGGCGTGCCTGAATGGTCGAGCGAATAGGCGAAGTCGTAGCTCTTGTTCGACATCGTCAGCCACATCGCGGCTTCACGACCGTCGTTCAGCACGATCTGCTCGGTGAGACGGCAGCCGAGATAGTTCTCGAAGAACTCGCGGTTGGCCTTGATGTCGACGGCGAGGCAGTTGAGATGGTCGAGCCGGCGCACGTTGACGCCGCGGGCCGGAAAGCGCTGGGCCTGGTTCTTCAGTGCGGGCTTCAGCTCCGGCGGCGCCTGATACCATTCGGTCTCGTAATAGAGTTCGACGATGTGTCCATCAGGATCACGGCAGCGGAAGGTCGGCCCCTGCCCCATATCGCCGTCGATCCAGCCGATATCGAAGCCGGAGCCTTTCAGCGCGGCGACTCGGCGTTCCAAGGCCTGCTGACTGCGCGCGCGCAACGCCATGTGCTCCATGCCCGAGGTCTTCGAGGCCGTGAGCTTGAGCGAATAGCGCTCGTAATCGTCCCAACCGCGCAAGTAGACCGACTCGCCGTTCTGCCCGCTCACGGTCATGCCCATGACATCGACGAAGAACTTCAGGCTTTCATCAGGCTTCGGCGTCAAGAGCTCCATGTGGCCGAGATGGGCGAGATCGAGGATCGGTTCGGGCTGCATGCTTCCCTCCAAACGTCGCCGTCAGCGTTGGCTGCGATCCGCAGGACCGAATCCCGCAATCGGGCGTGAGACTGCGATGCGCCCACGCCATGGCGGACACTGAAGCCGTCGGTTCATTTGTACTAATGTACAAATCATTAGGTCTCGTCAACAAATCAAACATCTTCCAACGGGAGGGCGCGCCGCTCCCGGGAACAATTACTCCCGAACGGCGGAACCCTGACTGCCTCCAATGGTAAAGCCTTCCTTAACCGCCTTCGGCTCTCCTGAACCTCCCAATGTAGCTTTTTCCTGCCATTTCTTCTCTCAACGCGGATAGGAAACCACCTTTCGGCCGGATTGCCGCGGATTTAACGAAGCGGCCGCGCCTGCGGCTTAACCGTTTGTGCAGCGACGGCTGCGCATAGTCCGGACCAAACCCGTTGCTCTTGCCAGGTTCATTCATTGTGACATCCTTTGGACGCGTGATTTCGGTTCGCGGATCGCTCGCCCGGGTCGGGCTTCTGGCGGAAAGCCGGATGCCGGTCTCGGAGGTTCGGGCGACCGTCGGCCGCTTCGTCAGTATCCGCTGCGCAAACTCGGTTATCGTCGCAATGATCACCGAGGTCTCCTGCGAAAACCTGTCGGCTAGCGACAATTACATTGCGATTGCCTCGGTCGACCTGCTTGGTGAGATCCTCAACGCCACCGACAAGCCGAAATTCCAGCGAGGCGTCACCAATTATCCAACCATCGGCGATGCCGTCGACCTGATCACGAGCCAGGAGTTGCGCACGATCTACGCGCCGATCGGGTCGGACCAGATCAATGTCGGCTTCCTCCAGCAGGACCGCTCGGTCGTCGCCTATGTCGACGTCGAGGAAATGCTGTCCAAGCACTTCGCGGTGCTGGGATCGACCGGCGTCGGCAAATCGACCGGCGTCTCGCTGCTGCTGAACGAGATCCTGAAGGCGCGTCCGAACCTGCGCATCTTCCTGCTCGACGTGCACAACGAATATGGCCGCTGCTTCGGCGATCGCGCGCTAGTGCTCAATCCGCGGAATCTAAAGCTGCCGTTCTGGCTGTTCAACTTCGAGGAAATCGTCGACGTGCTGTTCGGCGGCCGCGCGGGCGTGCCTGAGGAGCTCGACATTCTCGCCGAGGTGATCCCGATCGCGAAGGGCGTCTATACCCAGTACCAGAACGCCGACCGCATCGGTCTCAAGCGCATCGATCCCAAGCAGGTCGGCTACACCGCCGACACGCCAGTGCCGTATCGCCTGGTTGACTTGATCTCGCTGATCGACGAGCGCATGGGCAAGCTCGAGAACCGCTCGTCGCGCATCATCTATCACAAACTGATCTCGCGCATCGAGGCCGTCCGCAACGACCCGCGCTACGCCTTCATGTTCGACAACGCCAATGTTGGCGGCGACACCATGGCCGAGGTGATCAGCCATTTGTTCCGCCTGCCGGCCAACGGCAAACCGATGACGGTGATGCAGCTCGCCGGCTTCCCGGCCGAGGTCATCGATTCCGTCGTCTCGGTGCTTTGCCGCATGGCTTTCGACTTCGGCCTGTGGAGCGACGGCGTCTCGCCGCTGCTGTTCGTGTGCGAGGAAGCGCATCGCTACGCCTCCGCCGACCGCAACATCGGCTTCGGGCCGACCCGCAAGGCTGTTTCGCGCATTGCTAAAGAGGGCCGCAAATACGGCGTCTATCTCGGCCTCATCACCCAGCGCCCGGCCGAGCTCGACGCCACCATCATCTCCCAGTGCAACACGCTGTTCACGATGCGTCTCGCCAACGAGCGCGACCAAGCGCTGCTCCGCGCCGCCGTGTCGGACGCGGCCGCCAACCTGTTGTCCTTCGTGCCCTCGCTCGGCACCCGCGAAGTGCTGGCGTTCGGGGAAGGCGTCGCCCTGCCGACGCGGCTGCGCTTCAAGGAGGTGCCGCCGCATCAATTGCCGCGCGGCGAAGCCACCATCAGCAGCGTGCCCTCGGTCACCTCCGGTCACGACATGCATTTCGTCAGCGCCGTGCTCGAACGCTGGCGCGGCGCCACCTCGCAGCGCGACGTGCCAAACGATCCACTGTTCTCGGCCCCTCCCGCCAAGACGTTGTCCAGCCTCGAAGCGCCGATGCTGCAACCGTCGATGGGCCTCGATCCCGACCGCTTCTCGCTGCTGAAGAAGCCGTTGAGGTAAGGCCGCGCGTGTCCCGGACGCGCTACAGCGTGCAACGCTGCTGCGCAGGGCCGGGACCCACGCCACACGCACCGCACTCTCGGAAAGATGGGCCCCGGCTCTGCAGGGCACCGCTGGACAAGCGCTGCGCTGCGTCCGGGGCGCGCCCCACGGAATATGCAGCACGTTGAGACGGCCGCCCGCATCGACTATGTTTGCCGCCCCCAAGCCGGAGTCCGTGCAAATGACAAAGCCCGCGCAACGCTTCCCCGCCCCCGCCCTCGACACGCTGCCGGACGACATCCGCACGCGGCTCCTCGCCGTGCAGGAGAAGAGCGGCTTCGTGCCGAACGTGTTCTTGACGCTGGCCTATCGTCCCGACGAGTTTCGCGCCTTCTTCGCTTATCACGATGCACTGATGGAGAAGGACGGCGGCCTCACCACGGCCGAGCGCGAGATGATCGTGGTCGCGACCTCGGCGGCCAACCAATGCCAATATTGCGTGATCGCGCATGGCGCGATCCTGCGCATTCGAGCCAAGAATCCGCTCATCGCGGACCAGATCGCGATTAATTACCGCAAGGCCGACATCACGCCGCGGCAGAAGGCGATGCTCGACTTCGCGATGAAGGTCTCGGCCGAGGCGCAGCGGATTTCAGAGGACGATTTCGCAGCACTCGCGCCGCACGGCTTCAGCGACGACGACATCTGGGACATCGCTGCGATCTCCGCCTTCTTCGCACTTTCGAATCGGCTGGCGAATTTCACGGGCATGCGCCCGAACGAGGAGTTCTATCTGATGGGACGACTGCCGAAGAAGTGATCGACAGGCAATGACCGAGCTCGACTGGCCCGAAATCGTGCTGCGTCTCGGCAGCGCCACGCTTGCCGGCGGAGCGATCGGCCTGAACCGCGATCTGCAAGGTAAGCCGATCGGACTGAAGACGCTCGGCATCGTCGGGCTCTCCACCGCGGCCGTCGTGCTGCTCGCGGTCGAGTTCGCCGAGCCCGGCAGAATCACCGATGCGGCGAGCCGGGTGATCCAGGGCATCCTGACCGGGATCGGCTTCCTCGGTGCCGGCGTCATTGTCCACGAGAGCAAAGGTTTTCGCGTGAGCGGCCTGACCAGTGCGGCTTGCACGTTCCTCGCTGCCTGTCTGGGCATCGTCTGCGGCACCGGACAATGGAAGATCGTCGCAGCCGCGCTGGCGTTCGCCTTCGTTCTGCTGACGGTCGGCCGCCGCGTCGAGCGCTGGCTGCACCGGATGCTCGGTGGCCAGGAGGAACTGCTGCATGAAACAGCCTCCGAGCAGAAGCCTGAAAGCAGCGTTTAGGCGCTTTCGGCTCGCCGTGCGCTCGCCGCGCGCTCACCTTCCGCCGCAGGGTCCAGCGACTCCGTACGAGCAGGGGTCGCGGTGCTGCATTGCGTGCGGCTACGAAGCGCTATGCCGCTAGCGCTTTGCCATCAACTCGAGTGCCGGAGCAAAGCGCTCGGCAAACGTCAACGTCAATGTCTTGGCATGGTGAACTGCCGCAAACGAGGCCGAAACCCCCGCTGACGCAAGGGCGAGCAGGGCAACAGCGAAAACCAGACGGCGCATTCTTGCCTCCCGTGTGAGCCCGATTGCCCCAAAGGATGGGACGGCTCTATTTCAGGACCGCTTCATGCGGGCGGAAAATGATTTCGCTCAAGAGGCTGTGATGAGGTCGGATTGCGGTGCAGTATCCATGTGCCTCTAATCCTCGTCCGCCGGCCCGCACCAGCCGGGCAGATAGATCGCATCCTTGCTTCTAGCCGAGGACATGGCCTTCTCGAGCGCCTTGTCGAAATCGGCATCGACCAGCTTGCGCGAGAGTTTTCGGCGCAGATAGTCGGCCCACAGGAATTCGGAGAATGGCGTCGTATCCTTGGCGAAGCCGCCGATGCGGCGGAGCTCGCCGGCGAGGCTGCGGAACGGGTCATCCTTGAGGTCGGCCACCGATTTCGGCAGGTCCCGGAACGGCCGCCTTTCGCCCTTGGCGTCGTAGGGATAGACCCAGCGCTTGTTGTCCAGGACGCCCCAGAACGCCTCGCGCTCGACCATTCTGAGGTCGCCGACGATGGTGACCAGCACCTCCTTGATGCCCTCGTCGTGCAATGCGCGGCCGAGATGATGATGATCGATCACGTAATAGCGCTGGTCCGGGCCGTAGACGACGGGGATCATGTGCTTGCCGAGCAGGTCGGCCTGCTTCTTCTTGTCGTGCTCGCGCCAGCGCTTGCGCTTCTCCTTGACCTCGCGCATGCCGACCGTCATCTGCGTCGGCCGCAGCGACAGGATGGGGACCGGGTGCACTCTCGGCTCGCGCGTATTTGTCATCTCGAACGGTCTCTCACTTGGTTGCGATTGGCGGAACAGGTTCCCTGGACTATGCCATCGCCCCAGCGACGGCAAAGGCGTTGGGCTGCACGCGCAGATCACAAGCCGATGTGGACGAGAGCACGCGTGAGTTCCCCGGCCAATATTGCAACGCAACCGCATATTCTTGACCACTTTACGGCCGGCTCGTGACGCTTGGCGGCGCGCTATGCAAAATAGTGCGAATAGGAAATGCATCTGGGCGTTGAGAAGATTTTCTGCAACGCGCTCATCACGTATGCTATTTAAAAATCGCTGCTTCGGAGTGATCCCCTGCCCTATGAAAAGCCAGCGGCCCATAAGCTCTGATGACGAGCACCGGGTGCTCCAATTCAGGCCGCGCACCTCGCCTTCCGCCATGGTTCGCCGGGGCAGCGGCACCGTGCAGTCATTGCGCGCGGCGCCGGAGCCGCTCGACCTATCGCGCTACGAGCAGCCCCGCACCGGACCGGACGATTTCCGCCACCGCATGCTCGCCAATATCGCGGCGCTCGCCTTCACCATCGCGCTGACCGCGATCGGGATTTGGCTCGCCGTGAGTATTGCCGACCTGCGCCGGACTCAGGATTGCGTGCTGATGGGCCGCCGCGACTGCGTCAAGATCACGACGCCGCACATCTAGGCGCGCCTTGCCGGCGGTCCCTCACTGGACGGCCCGTGGCGGGCATCCCCAGCCCTGTCTCCGCGCCTGGCCGGCTCCATTGAACTCAGGGCGGCGCTCCGATATACGGGCTTTCGACCCGGCCAGAGGGGGGTTTGAGGGCGTCATCAGGGGCGCGATGCCCACCCACCGTGCCACTCTGGAATCTGACAAATACCTGCAATATATCAAAGGCTTAGTGATGTCTTCCACATTCGATCAGGTCGCCACGATCATCGCTGAAACCTGCGACATCCCGCGCGACACGATCACGCCGGATAGCCATGCCATAGATGATCTCGGCATCGACAGCCTCGATTTTCTTGATATCGCGTTCGCGATCGACAAGCAGTTCGGCATCAAGCTGCCGCTTGAAAAGTGGACCCAGGAGGTCAACGACGGCAAGGCGACCACCGAGCAGTATTTCGTGCTGAAGAACCTGTGCGCGCGCATCGACGAGCTCGTCGCGGCCAAGGGCGCGGGCGCCTAAGCGCGCGGCCATGCAACTCGAATACTTCCACATGATCGATCGGATCGTCGACTTAAACGTCGACGAGAAGACGATTGTCGTCGAGGCCCAGGTTCCGAACGCAAGCACCATCTTCGAGGGACACTTCCCGGGCTATCCGCTGATGCCCGGCGTGCTCCTGATCGAATCGATGGCGCAGGCTTCGGGCTGGCTTCAGCTCGGCGTGCTGAAGTTCGAGCGCATGCCGATCCTCGCCGCCGTGAAGGAGGCCAAGGTCCGCGGCTCGGTCTACCCCGGTGATGTCATGAGCATCGAGGCGACCCTGTCCCATCAAGGCTCGGGTTACGCGGTCACCGAAGCCAAGATCCGGGTCGGCGGCAAGCTGCGCGCGAATTCGACGCTCACCTTCACGCAGATTCCCTTTCCCAATGCGGATATGCGCGGACACATGGACGCAATCGCCAAACGCGTCGGCTTTCCGCAACAGGCCGTTTCGCCATGACCGACACCTTCGCGACGAAGCCCGCCCAGACGGAAGTCTGGATCACCGGCATTGGACTTGCCACCTCGCTCGGCGAGGGGCTCGACGCCAACTGGGCTGCGCTCCAGGAGAAGCGCATCAATGTCGACGAGAAGGGCTTTGCGCCCTACATCGTGCATCCCTTGATGCCGGTCTCTTTCGACAGCCAGATTCCGAAGAAGGGCGACCAGCGCCAGATGGAAGCCTGGCAGCGTATTGGCACCTATGCCGCGGGCCTGGCGCTCGATTCCGCCGGGATCAAGGGCAACAAGGATATCCTGTCGAAGATTGACATGGTGGTGGCCGCAGGCGGCGGCGAGCGCGATCTCAACGTCGACACCGGTGTGCTCACGGCCGAGGCCAAGGGCGCCAACGCCCCCGGCTTCCTCAACGAACGGCTGATGAGCGACCTGCGGCCGACGTTGTTCCTGGCCCAGCTCTCCAACCTGCTCGCCGGCAACATCGCCATCGTCCATGGTCTCGGCGGCACTTCGCGCACCTTCATGGGCGAAGAGGTCGCGGGCGCGGACGCCGCCCGCATTGCGCTCGCGCGCATCGCCTCGGGTGAGAGCGACATTGCGCTGGTCGGTGGCTCGCACAATGGCGAACGCAAGGACCTGATGGTCCTCTACGAATTCGGCGACTTCAACCTGAAGGACAAGTTCGCTCCGGTGTGGGCGCGCAAGGACCGTCCCGGCTTCGCGCTCGGTTCGGCCGGCGCCTTCCTGGTACTGGAGTCGAAGGCGCATGCAGAGGCGCGCGGCGCAAAGCCGTTCGCCAAGCTCACCAGCGTCGTCGCCGACCTTGCCCGCCGCAAGCAGCCTGGCGACATGGCCTCGACGCTGGAGAAGCTTTGGGAAAAGCTGCCCAAGCGCGAGGGCAAGGCCGCGATCATATCAGGCGCGACCGGCGCCGAGCCCGCGACCTCGGAAGAGCGCAGCTTCCTGAGGGGCCATGCGGATCTGCCGGTGCGCTCGACCGGCACCATGTTCGGCCACACCATGGAAACGCAATTCCCGCTCGGAATTGCCCTGGCCGCACTGTCGATCTCGCGCGGTGCATTGTTCCCGCCGAATGATTCCACCGGGACCGAGATTGAAATGCAGGGCGCGCCCACCCAGATCGTGGTGATAGGGGCCGGACACTGGCGCGGCGAAGGCATGGCGCTGATCGAGGCAGTGAGCTAGCTCAGGGGGTCGAAATGACTGCACCACGCGACAAATTCGGCCGTCCCGTCGTCGTCGTCACCGGCATGGGCATCATGACCTCGCTCGGCGCCGGCAAGGCCGACAATTGGGCGAAGCTGGTCGCCGGCGAATCCGGCATCCGCACTATCACGCGTTTTCCGGTCGACGGCCTGAAGACCACGATGGCTGGTACGGTGGATTTCGTCAGCGTCGATCCGTTCTCCTCCACCGGCCTCTCCGAGCGGATGGCGGAGCTGGTGACGGAGGAAGCGCTCGAGCAGGCCGGCATCGGCGCCAAGGAGGATTTCCCCGGTCCCCTCTTCCTCGCAGTCGCGCCGGTCGAGGTCGAATGGCCGCAGCGGCGCGAGCTTGGCCGCGCCGTCGGAAAGACCGACTTCAACTACGACGACCTCCTGCGCATCTCCGGCGGCGGCAAGTACAGCGACTATCATCACCGCTTCATGTTCGGCTCGGTCGCCGCGCATCTCGCCGAGACTTTCGGCACCAAGGGTTCGCCGATCTCACTATCGACGGCCTGCGCGTCGGGCGCGACCTCGATCCAGCTCGGCGTCGAGGCGATCCGGCGTGGCGAGACCGACGCTGCGCTGTGCGTCGCGACCGACGGTACCGTCAATCCGGAGGCGCTGGTGCGCTTCTCGCTACTCTCGGCGCTCTCGACCCAGAACGATCCGCCGCAGGCGGCCTCCCGCCCCTTCTCCAAGAACCGCGATGGCTTCGTCATGGCCGAAGGCGCCGGCGCGCTCGTGCTGGAAAGCTACAAGGCGGCGACCGCGCGCGGCGCAAAGATCCTCGGCGTGATCGCCGGCTGCGGCGAGCTCACCGATTCCTTCCATCGCACCCGCTCCTCGCCCGACGGCAAGCCGATCATCGGCTGCATGAACAAGACGCTGGCCGATGCCGGCATGACGCCGGACCAGATCGACCACATCAACGCGCACGGTACCGCGACGCCCGAAAACGACAAGATGGAGTTCAACACGACGTCGGCAGTGTTCGGCGAGCTCGCGCAGAAGATTCCGGTCACCTCTAATAAGTCGATGGTCGGCCACACCATCTCGGCCGCCGGTGCGGTCGAGGCGATCTTCTCGCTGCTCACGCTCGAGCATCAGCGTATCCCGCCGACGATCAACTACGAGACCCCGGATCCGACGATCCTGTTCGATGTCGTCGGCAACAAGGCCCGCGATGCCCGCGTCACCGCGGTGATGTCGAACTCGTTCGGCTTCGGTGGCCAGAACGCCTCGCTGATCCTGACCCGCGAACCGGCCTGACCGGACGCATGGCACTGCTGACTGCGAGCACGAAGGCCCGCGCGCGGGAGGCTGCCAAATCGCTCGGCGGCAGCTTGATCGGCGCCGCGACTGTCGGCTTGCTGCGCACCACGCGCTATTTCGATCCGGTCAAGACTTCGGACTTTTTCGCGCGCGTCGTAAAGCTCATCGGCCCGCGTCTGCGCGAGCATCGCATCGGCCGCGCCAACCTCACTGCGGCATTTCCGGAGAAGTCGCCAGAGGAGATCGAACAGATCCTGATGGGCGTCTGGGACAATCTCGGCCGCGTCGGCGCCGAGTTCGCCCATATCGACCATGTCTGGGACTACGACCGCGATCACCCCGAGAAGAGCCGGATCGAATTGTCGCCGCGCAGCATCGAGCTGTTCGACCAGATCCGCGACGATGGCAAGCCGGCGCTGATCTTCGCCGCGCATCTGGCCAATTGGGAATTGCCGGCGCTCGCCGCCGTCGCGCATGGGCTGGATACTGCGATCCTCTATCGCCGACCGAACATCGCCTCCGCCGACCGCATCATCCAGGAGATGCGCCAAGTCAACATGGGCACGTTGATCCCGGCAGGCCGCGACGCGCCGCTGCGGCTCGCGCAGGCGCTCAAGGACGGCAAGCACGTCGCGATGCTGATCGATCAATATCTGACGGCCGGCGTCGAGGTCACCTTCTTCGGCCGCAAGACCCGCGCCAACCCGATGCTGGCGCGCCTCTTGCGCCAGGTCGAGTGCCCGATCCACGGTGTGCGCATCATCCGCCTGCCCGACGGCCGCTTTCGCGGCGAGCTCACCGAAGAGATCAAGCCGGTGCGCGATGCCGACGGCAAGATCGACATCCAGGGCACGACCCAGGCGATCACGAGCGTGGTGGAAAGCTGGGTGCGCGAGCATCCGGAGCAATGGCTGTGGCTGCATAGAAGGTGGCGGTAGTTACGCCGCCATTGCGAGGAGCGAAGCGACGATTCAATCCAGAGTGCCTCCGCGGAGAGATTCTGGATTGCTTCGCTTCGCTCCTCGCAATGACGGGTGTGCTCCTCACCGCCCCGTCTTCACCTTGGTCCAGAGTCTATTGATGATGCGCTGCGTCGCCGGCTCGCGCGCGGTGATGACGAAGAGCTTCGAAAGCGTCGCCTCGTCCGGATAGATGTTCTTGTCGTTCAAAATCTTTGGGTTGACCAGTTTCTGGCTGGCGAGGTTGCCGTTGGCGTAGGACAGGAAGTCCGAGTTCTTGGCGGCAACATCGGGGCGGTAGAGATAGTTGATCAGCTCGTAGGCCTCCTTGACGTTCTTGGCATCCGCGAGGATCGCGAGATTGTCGAAGAACATCTGCGCACCCTCTTTCGGAATGGCATAGCCGATCTCGATGCCACTCTTGGCCTCCGCAGCGCGGGCGCGGGCCTGCATGATGTCGCCGGACCAGCCGACCACGAAGCAGATCTCGCCGGTAGCGAGCGCGCTTAAGTATTCGGAGGAGTGAAACTTGCGCACGGACGGGCGGACTTTTGCCACGACGTCGGCAGCCTTCTCCAGGTCCGCCTGGTTGGTCGAGTTCGGATCGAGCCCGAGATAATTCAGCGCTGCCGGAAAGATGTCGTCGGCGGAGTCGAGCATGTGCACCCCGCAGTCTTTGAACTTGGTCAAATTCTCGGGCTTGAAGACGATGTCCCAGCTGTCGATCTTCGCATCCGGCCCCAGGATCTGCTTCACCTTGGCGACATTGTAGCCGATGCCCGTCGTACCCCACATGTAGTTGGCGGCGTAGACATTGCCGGGATCATAGATCGCGAGGCGTTCGGTCACCACGGGCCAGGCGTTGGCCAAGTTAGGCAGCATCGACTTGTCGAGCTTCTGGAAAATATTGGCCTTGATCTGGCGCTGCAGGAAATAGGCGGTGGGCACCACGACGTCGTAGCCGGACTTGCCGGCCATCAGGCGCGTCTCCAGCGTCTCGTTGGCGTCGAAGGTGTCGTAGACCACCTTGATGCCGGTTTCCTTGGTGAAGTTCTCAAGGACCTCCGGCGCCATGTAGTTGGACCAGTTGTAGAAGTTGACGACCCGTTCCTCCGCACTTGCAGGGGCGGAGAGCAACGTCAGCGCTGCGGCAATTGCGAGAGCGAAGCAAAGCCTGAAGCGGCCGACGTTCGTCATCTTCTACCTCTTGCGCCCGCGCACCGCATCCGACAGCCGCTCGAGTGCTGTGTCGAGCGTCTCGTCCTTCTTGGCAAAGCAGAAGCGCACCACCGAGGTCACCGGGTCCTGCTCGTAGAAGGCCGACACCGGGATCGCCGCCACCTTGTAGTCCTTCACAATCCGCCAGCAGAACTCGGTGTCGCTCTCGTTCAGCCCGAGCGGCGACAGATCGACCGTGAGGAAGTAGGTGCCTTGCGACCTCAGCACAGGAAAACCGAGGCTCTCCAGCCCTTTGGTGAGACGGTCGCGGCTCCGCGTCAGGTCCTTGCGCATCGACAGGAAGTAGTCGTCGGGCTTGCCGAGGCCGTAGGCGATGGCGGCCTGGAGGTTCGGCGCGGTGGTGAAGGTCAAGAACTGGTGCACCTTGGCGGCGACGCGCAAGAGCGGCGGCGCGGCGCAGACGAAGCCGATCTTCCACCCCGTCAACGAGAAGATTTTGCCGGCCGAGCCGACCTTGATCGTGCGCTCGCGCATGCCGGGGATGGTGATCAGCGGGATGTGCTTGTGCTCGTCGAAAGTGACGTGCTCCCAGACCTCGTCGCAGATCGCGATGACATCGAACTCCTGGCAGTAGCGCGCCAGCAGCTCGAGGTCCTCGCGCGGATACACCACCGCGGAGGGATTCAAAGGGTTGTTGAACAGCACCGCCTTGGTCTTTGAATTGAAGACGCTTTTCAGCATGTCCTCATTCAGCCGCCAGTGCGGCGGCTCGAGTCGGACGAGGCGCGGAGTGCCGCCCGCCTGTCGGATGATCGGCAGGTAGGAATCATAGACTGGCTGGAAGCAGACCACCTCGTCGCCGGGCTGAACCACCGCGAGAATTGCCGAGGTCAGCGCCTCGGTGCCCCCGGAGGTCACCATCACTTCGCTCATCGGATCGAGCTTGAGCCCGTGCCAGTGCCCGTAATGGGTTGCGATCGCCTGGCGCAGCTCGGGCAGGCCCATCATCGAGGGGTACTGGTTGTAGCCGTGCAGAGAGGCATCAGCCGCGGCCCGGCGGATGTCCTCGGGGCCGGGATCGTCAGGAAAACCCTGGCCGAGATTGATTGCGGCATTGTCGCGCGCGGCCTGCGACATCGCCTCGAAGATGGTGACGGGAAGGTCGGCGAAGACCTTGTTTAGCGACGAGCTCTTGGTCGTCATCGCGAGCTCAGCCGCCAACCTTGCTGGGAAGACCGGCCGCTTTCCAGCCCAGCATGCCGCCGGCCAGATGCTTGTCGTAAGGCAGGCCCGCCGCCTGCGCCGCGAGCGAGGCGGTCACCGAGCGCTTGCCCGATCGGCAGGCGAACACGACCTGCTTGCCTTCGGGATCCGGGATCGCCTTGGGATCGAAGGTCGAGAGCGGAACCACGACGCCGTAAGGATAGGCCTCGGCTTCGACCTCGTTCGGCTCGCGGACGTCGACCAGCAGATAGCGGCCTTCCGCGACACCTTTGGAGACCTCGTCCGGGGTCAGATCCTGTACCTGATTTGCCACATCATCCTCCAACGTCGCGCCTATTGGCCGGGGCACCCGGTCGGCGGCAACCTCGCCTCTCGGCCGACGAAAATCAAGCGCTACAATGGCTTGAGCTGAGCGGTGCAAGTTAAAGCTAAATCGCAGCGACTTGAAGCGCAGCGTTGGTTTGCCTGCCTAGATCGTGACCTGCGTTCCAACCTCGACCACGCGGCCAGAGGGGATCTGGAAATAGTCGGTGGCGTCGTTCGCCGAGCGGCTCAGCGAGATAAACAGCCGGTCCTGCCAGCGCGGCATACCGGAATGGGCCGCCGGCTTCAGCGCCCTCCGCGACAGGAAGAAGGAGGTCGACATGATATCGAACTGCCAGCCGAGCTTGCGCGCGATCGCCAGCGCCTTGGGCACGTTGGGCGATTCCATGAAGCCGAATTTCAGCGTCACCTTTGAGAAGGTCGGTGAGATCTGCTCCAGCCGCACCCGGTCGGCCGGGTCGATGCGCGGGGTCTGCGCGGTGTCGATAGTGAGAATGACGTTCTTCTCGTGCAGCACCTTGTAGTGCTTCAGACTATGCATCAGCGCCGTCGGCGCGCTGAGTGGGTCCGAGGTCAGGAACACGGCTGTGCCGGGCACCCGCTGCGGCGGCCTTTTCTCCAGCATCGCCACAAGGTCGGCGAGCGGGAATTCGAGCTTGCGCGACTTGTCGAACAGCAGCCGGCTGCCCCGCCGCCACGTGTACATCAGGATGATCATGAGCGCGCCGAGCGCCAGCGGCACCCAGCCGCCCTCGAACACCTTGAGCAGGTTCGCGGCGAGGAAGGTCAGGTCGAGAAACAGGAACGGCACGATGAGCGCTGCGGCGGCGAACGCAGACCACCGCCAGACCTTCCAGATCACGACGAAGCCCATCATCGCCGTGACCACCATGGTGCCGGTGACGGAGATGCCGTAGGCCGAGGCGAGCGCGCTGGAGGATCGGAACAGGAGTACCAGCAGCACCACCGCAACCAGCAGCAGCTGGTTGATGCGCGGGATGAAGATCTGGCCGGAATGGGCCTCTGACGTATGGCGAATTTCGAAGCGCGGCAGCAGTCCGAGCTGGATCGCCTGCCGCGTCAGCGAATAGGCGCCGGTGATGACGGCCTGGCTCGCGATCACGGTGGCCATGGTGGCAAGCACCACCATGCTGCCGCGAATAAAACCTTGCGGGAAGAGCTGGAAGAACGGACTCACGATCGCCCCGGGATCGCTGAGGACGAGCGCCCCCTGCCCTAGATAGTTCAGCGCGAGCGATGGTAGCACGATAGACAACCAGGCCGTTTGGATTGGCCGCTTGCCGAAATGGCCGAGGTCGGCATAGAGCGCCTCGGCACCGGTGACCGCCAGGAACACCGCGCCCAAGGTCACGAAGCCGATGACGCCATGCTGAAGCATGAATGACACGGCGTAGAGCGGATTCAGCGCGTACAGCACTTCCGGCTGCGCGATGATCGGATGGACCGCCGCCGCGGCGATCACCGCAAACCAGACGCACATGATCGGGCCGAAGAAGGCGGCGACCCGGGCGGTGCCGCGCGACTGCACGGCGAAGAGGCCGACCAGGATCGCCACAGTCAGCGGCACGATGTAGGGCTCGAACCGCAGCGTCACGTCTTTCATGCCTTCGATCGCCGACAGCACCGAAAGTGCGGGCGTGATCACGGCATCGCCGTAGAACAGGGCGCCGGAGATGATGCCGAGCAGGACGACGGTCGCTCCGCCGGTTCCGACGGCGCGCTGGGCCAGCGCCATCAGCGCCAGCGTGCCGCCCTCGCCATTATTGTCGGCGCGGAGCAGGATCACGACGTATTTGAGCGTCACCACGACGATGAGCGCCCACAGGATCAGCGACAGCACCCCGAGCACGGCCGCCGGCGTTGGTAGCCCCTCCGCCCCCGAAGCCGCCATCACGGCCTCGCGGAATGCGTAGAGCGGGCTGGTGCCGATGTCGCCATAGACGACACCGATGCTACCGAGCGTCAGCGCACCGAAACGAGCCGTGGTATGGGCATCGCCATTGGCCGCCGCCGTTTCCGGGGCCGAAATTGCTACGTCGCTTGTCATGGAGAGCCTGGTGGCCTCTAAAATGCTTCACTGCACAATGGCGGAAGGGCGCGCGGCTTATAGTCCTGCGCTACCGGCATAGCATAGCCCGATTCCGGGCCTTAGGCATGCAAATTTGCATGACTCCGGCAGTTGCATTTAGATGGTGACCTGGGTCCCGACTTCAACCACGCGCCCCGTGGGAATCTGGAAATAGTCAGTGGCGTCGTTGGCCGACCGGCTCAGCGCGATGAAGAGGTGGTCTTGCCACAGCGGCATGCCCGACTGGGCCGAGGCCTTCAGCGATCGTCGCGACACGAAGAACGACGTGGACATGATGTCGAACTGCCAACCCTGCTTGCGCGCGATCGCGAGCGCCTTCGGCACGTTCGGCTGCTCCATGAAGCCGAAGCGCAAGCGGACCTTGAAGAACTTGTCGCTGATCTTTTCCATGCGGAATCGCTCGGACAGGTCGACCCGCGGCGTATGCGCGGTCTCGATGGTCAGGATCACGTTGTGCTCGTGCAGCACCTTGTTGTGCTTGAGATTGTGCAGCAGCGCCGTCGGCACGAACGACGGATCGCTGGTCAGAAATACGGCCGTGCCCTTGACGATATGCGGCGGCCGCTTCTCCAGACTTCGGATCAGATCGTCCAGCGGCACCTCGATCCGGCGCGTCTTCTGGATCAGGATCCCCGAGCCTTTCCGCCAGGTCCAAATCGTCCCCGCCATGGCGACGCCGAACAGCAGCGGCACCCAGGCGCCTTCGAGCAGCTTGAGCAGATTGGCACTGAAGAAGCTTAGGTCGACGACGACGAAGGGCATGATCACGGCCGCAGCCGTGGCAGCGCGCCAGTTCCACAATTTCCAGATGACAATGAAGCCCATGATGCCGTCGGCGACCATGGTGGTGGAGACCGCGATGCCGTAGGCCGAAGCCAGATTGCTGGGGGTGTGGAACAGCAGCACCAGCAGCATCACACCGATCAGCAGCAGCCGGTTGACGCGCGGCAGATAGATCTGGCCGGCATGGGTCTCGGAGGTGTAGCGCACCTCGAAGCGAGGGAGCAGGCCGAGTTGCACCGCCTGATAGACCAGCGAATAGGCGCCCGTGATTACCGCCTGACTAGCGATCACGGTCGCGACAGTCGCAAGCCCGACCAGCGGCAGCACCAGACTTTCAGGCACCATGCGATAGAAGGAATGCTCGATCGCGCTGGGATCGGACAGCACCAGCGCACCCTGCCCGAAATAGTTGATCAGGAGCGCCGGCAGCACGAAGAACATCCAGGCTGACTGGATCGGCTTGCGCCCGAAATGGCCGAGATCGGCATAGAGCGCCTCGCCCCCGGTCACAGCCAGGAACACGGCGCCGAGTGTGACAAGGCCGATCGTGCCGTGCGACAGCACGAACTGCACCGCGTAATAGGGATTAATCGCCGCCAGCACTGAGGGGTCGTCGGCGATGTGGACAGCTCCCATCACCGCGATGACGGTGAACCAGACCACCATCACCGGCCCGAACGCCGAGGCGACCAGCGCGGTGCCCTTGCTCTGCACTGCGAACAGCAATGCCAGGATGAGCACCGTGAGCGGCACGACGTAGTGCTCGAACGCAGGGGTTGCGAGCTTGAGACCCTCGACCGCCGACAGCACCGAGATGGCCGGTGTGATCATGGAATCGCCGATGAACATGGAGGCGCCAACCACGCCGAGCGCGAGCAGGAACCAGCTCCGCCGCCCGAGCGCACGCTGGCCGAGTGCCATCAGGGAGAGCGTCCCGCCCTCCCCGTTATTGTCGGCGCGCAGCAGCAGCAGGACGTATTTGGCGGTGACGACGATCAGAAGCGCCCATAGGATCAGCGAGAGCACGCCGAGCACGATGACCCGCGAGACCGGCTCGCCATGGGCCGCGCCTCTGACCGCCTCGTGGAAGGCATAGAGCGGCGAAGTGCCGATATCGCCGAAGACGACGCCAATGCTCCCGAGCGTAAGGGCCCAAAAACCTGATGTGACCGGCCCTTCCTGGGTCTCGGTCGATGTGATGCTCGCCGTCATGAGGGTGGAGAACGCTTCGTCCCTGAATTTGATCCGGCGCCTTTTGACGCTTCCGGCGGGCCTGTCAACCGGCTCACCACCATAGCAGGCGCCGAGCCGGATGCTGTGACGGCGCGGTCACGCTCGCCGCAGCGCGACGAGATGCCTCAGGTAAGATGGTAGCGCAAGTCCCTACGGCTTCAGATTCGGCGGCAGTGGCGGATCTTCCCGCATCAGGGTGATGGTCACCCGCCGATTGGCCGCGAGCGAGGGATCGTCCGGAAACAGCGGCTGGGTGTCCGCCTTGCCCGAGACAGCGAAGATGTGCGACGGCGGCAATCCTTCGCGTTCGAGGATCTGGCGCACGGCATTCGCGCGGTCGGCCGACAGGTCGAAGGCGCCGTAGTCGCTGCGGACCGGCACAAATCCCGCCGCGGTGTGGCCGGCGATGGAGACGCGAAGCGGCGTCGCCTTGAGCGGGATCGCGAGCTTCTCGACCAAGCGGCGGGTGCGGTCGTAAGGCACCTTGGAGCCGTCGGCGAACATCGAGCGGCCATCCTGGTCGACGATCTCGAGGTTGAGGCCCTGCTTGGTCTCTTCAAACATGATGTGCTTGGACATTTCCGTCAGTTCCGGCATGTCCTGCAACGCCTGGCGCAGCGAGGCCGCGGCGAGCGCGAAATTGCGGTCGACCTTGATCTTCGCCCCCGAGGTGCGGTCGCGATCATCCTGGTCGGGCGTCGGCGTGTTGGAAGCTTCCTCGGGCTGGATATGGTCGACGTTCTTCAGCCGCGGCCGCGTCGGCAGACCGTCGGACTCGACGATGCCGGCATAGCGCGCTTCGCTCTGCACGCCGAAGGCGTCGCGCATGGATCCGGCGACGATCTTCAACTTGTTGGCGTCCTGGGTCGAGAACGCGACGAGCATCACGAAGAAGCTCATCATCAGGCCCATCAGGTCGGCGAAGGTCACGAACCAGCCGTGACCGCCGCCGTGCGCATCGCCGCGTTTCTTCTTGGCCATGGTCTAGATCCCGGCGCGCGCGATCAGGCCGGCACCGGCTCGCCGTCGGCGTGACGGTGCTTCTCCGGCAGATAGGCCAGCAGCATTTCACGCACCAAGGTCGGGCTCTTGGAGTCGCGGATCATCAGGATGCCGTCGATGATCAGGGTGCGATTGGTCTCCTCATCCAGCAGCTTGCCGTGAAGTTTGTCGGCGATCGGCAAACAGAACAGGTTCGCGACGAGCGCGCCGTAGAGGGTCGCGAGCAACGCGGTCGCCATGAACGGGCCGAGCTTGGAAGGGTCGGTCATGTTGGCGAACATCTGCACCATGCCGATCAGGGTACCGATCATGCCGAAGGCAGGGGCGCAATCGCCGATGGCACGGTAGATCTTGCTGCCCTCGTCGAGGTGCATCAGGAAGTTGTCACGGTCGCGCTCGAGATTGTCGCGGATGAAGTCGAGGTCGTAACCGTCGGCAACGTAGCGGATGCCCTTGGCGAGGAAGGGTTCGTCGGTCTCGACCTTTTCCAGGCCGACCGGGCCCTGCTTGCGGGCGATCTCGGCGATGCGGGCGAGTTCGTCGACGAGGTCGTGGGCCGACAGGCGGCTCATGGTGAAAGCGAACTTGGCGCCGAGCGGAAGGCCATGCAGGAGCGCGCTGAGAGGAAAGCGGATCATGGTGGCGGAGATCGAGCCGCCGAAAATGATGATCATCGCATGTTCGGAGATGAACATGTGGAGATCGCCGCCCATGAAGATCATCGCAACGATGACGATGGTGCCCGCAATGAGCCCGACGCTCGTCATGATATCCATGGGAGACTCCAATGCGTACACGACAACGGCCGTCCTGGCCGCTGGCGCGGCCCAACCCCGAACCGCATCGGAACCCTAGAGCGCCGCCCTTAAAGCCGCGTAAAGGTTAAGTCTGGACAGCGAGGTACGGCGCGCCGCAGGCGCTGCGATTCCTGGTGGGCGGCGGGAATCTCAACACTTCGCTAACCATAACGGTCGCTAGGACGATAACCCCGTCAGCTCCAGGCTGAGCGCACGCAGGCGCTTGCGCGCGTCGGCATCGTAGGCCTGCGGATTTGCGCGTGCCTCGTTCATACCGTTGAAGAACAATCCGCTTCGATCAGCGACGTCGTCGCCCTCGACGAGGTGGAGGATGGCTGCACCGCCTTGCTCGACCGTCGACATCGGAGTGATCCCGCCGGCGCGCACCATCGTGGTGTTCATGTAGGTCGCGGGATGCAGCGCGTTCACGGTGATGCCGGTGCCCTTTAATTCCTGCGCCAGATCGATCGTGAACATGATCTGAGCGAGCTTGCTCTGCGCATAGGCGCGCGAACCGCTGTAGCCCCTGGTGATCATGACGTCGTCGAACTCGATCGGGTGCTGGCCGAGCGAGGCGACGTTGACGATGCGCGACGGCGCAGCCGCCTTCAGCAATGGCAGCAACAGATGGACGAGCAGGAAACCGGCGAGATAGTTCACGGCAAATCGCAGCTCGTGACCCTCGGCACTGACCTGCCGCTGCGGGCCGTCATTCTGCGAGCCGATGCCGGCATTGCTGACCAGGACGTCGAGGCGCTGGTGGTCACGTTTCACGGCCTCCGCGAGCGCACGCGTGCCCGACATCGATGACAGGTCGGCCTGGTAGAAAGTCGGCGCGATACCGCCGGCCTCCACGATCTCGTCGCTCAAGGTCTTCGCACGCGCCGCGTCGCGGCCATGGATCAGGACCCTCGCACCTTCTTTGGCCAGGCGGCCTGCAACGTAGCGGCCGACGCCGTCGGTCGAGCCGGTGATCAGAACCGTCTTGCCCTTCATCCTCATTGCGCTTCCTCCAACTGCGGCCCTGCGTCACATCCGTGACGCGCCATCATGCGGTACTCTGTAGCTATGCGGCATGCTCCATCGCAGGAGCCCATTTGCCATGTTGACGTTGTTCAGTCTTCTCACTGCGCTGCCGGCGGTACTGGCGCTCCATCTGCTCGAGCCGGAGCTGGTGCTGCCAGCGTTCAGCGCCCTGCTTTTTGTCGAGGCCGCCTTCGCCGTGATCGCGGCGCGGTTGATCCATCTCCCGGACAATGCGGACGACATCACCTTGTGGGACCTTGCGGGCGGCTTCACCCTGATCGGATGCGCCGCCGCGGTGTTCGGCGAGCCGGATCAGGCTGCCCTGTTTCTGACGGAACAAGGCGGCCCACGGTCGGTGCCCCGACCGTAGGCCGCTCCGCCGCGCGTCTAGTGAATCTCCGCCGAGCGCTTCAGCGCCGCCTTCAGCTTCTCCAGCGAAAAGTTGGGACTGCGGGCGATCTCGAGGATCGGGGTCTCGCGGCGGCCGCAGAGCTCGGCTGCCTCGGGCAGCTTTGCCGCGACGTCGATCGGGATCACGATGGCGCCGTGCTGGTCGGCATGGATCAGGTCGTCCGACTTAACGGTCATGCCGGCGACACGCACCTCGCCGCCAAAGCTCTCCGCATGCACCCAGGCATGCGACGGCCCGATCGAGCCTGCCAAGGCCTGGAAGCCCGGGGCCCATTGCGGGATGTCGCGGATCGAGCCGTCGGTGATGACGCCGAGACAGCCCAGCGCCTTGTGCACGTTGCTCTGCACCTCGCCCCAGAACGCGCCATAGCCAACGTCGGGGCCATCGATGTCCTGGATCACCGAGATGCGCGGACCGTGGCCGGTGCCGACATATTCGTAATAGTCGATGCGGCGCTTGGACTGCTCCTCAGCAGGAAGCGAGGATTTCAGCACCGAGCGGATCATGACCGTGCGGGCATAACCGACGATCGGCGGCAGATCGGGGAACGGACAAACAAGCTGCTTGGTGGTGTAGCCGATCAGCCGGCGCTCGGGCGCCACGATCTCCATGGCATTGCAGATCGTCGGCGTATCATAGCGGCCCAGCGCTTCGAGGACGGAAGCGGGCAGCGGCCCGGTCGCGGAATTGGTCACGGCGTTCTCTCCCAAATTGGCGGCCGCTGTTGGCGCGGTGCCGCCGTCACAGGGCGATATAGCCGAGATCAGGCATCAACCCAACTCAGCGGGACTCATGGCAGATATCCGCGTGTGGCCGCTTAGTGCAGCCGTCCGGGCCGGTCGTCGTCGTCGTGCGGCGGCTCGGACAAATTCGCCAGCGTCGGCGCCGAAGGCGGTGACGCGACCTCACCTCCCGCCGGCGCGGTGGTTTCCATCGCCCGCGCGTGATCGCGGTAGGATTTGTAGCCGAGCGGCAGGCAGAGCAGATAGAGCACCGTGCCGATCGACAGCACGTGCCAGGGATAGGCGATCAACAGCGCGATGAAGACGATGACGGCGACGAACGCCGGCAGCACCAGCTCGGGCGGCACGCGCATGCGCTTGGTCTTGCCGGAGAACACTGGCAGGCGCGACACCATCAGGAAGGCGATCAAGAGCGTGTAGCCTGCCGTTACCGCCGCGGGCCAGCGTCCGAGATCGAGGAACGCGACATAGATCGGCAGCAGCACGGTGATGGCGCCGGCCGGCGCCGGCACGCCGGTGAAGAAATTGGCCGCAAACGCCGGCTTGTTCGGATCATCCATCGTGGCGTTGAAGCGGGCAAGGCGCAGACCGCCCGAGATCGCGAACACCATCGCGGCGATCCAGCCGGCATTGCCGAGCTCGTGCAATTGCCAGAAATACAGCATCAGGCCGGGCGCAACGCCAAAATTGACGAAATCGGCGAGGCTATCGAGCTCGGCGCCGAACTTGGACTGGCCTTTGATCATGCGCGCGATGCGGCCGTCGATGCCGTCGAGCGCGGCCGCGAACACGATGGCATAGACCGCGAGCGACATCCGCCCCTCGATCGACAGCCGGATCGAGGTCAGGCCGGCGCAGATCGCCAGCAGCGTGATGACGTTGGGCACCAGCATCCGCACCGGAATCGGACGGAACCGCCGCCGGCGCGCGTCAGGATCTTTGAAATCGTAGGGCGTCATGGCTCGTCCTCACCTCAAGGCGAGATATAGCAAGCCGCGCTCCCCTCCGCCATTGCGGCGGAACGGCTTCCTGGAACGACTTATTGGTTAATTGGTGCGATAGGTGCGGCTGGCGTCGTCCCCGGCAAGATCGGCCAAAATCGTCTCGCCAGCGATCGCGGTCTGCCCTTCCCATACCAGCGCTTTGGTACCGACCGGCAGATAGACGTCGAGCCGCGAGCCGAAGCGGATAAGACCGAAGCGCTCACCGGCGCCAATCGCCTGCCCTTCCTTGACGAAGCAGACGATGCGCTTGGCCACGAGGCCGGCAATCTGGATCACGCCGATCCGCGCCGTGGGCGTCGTGATCACCAGCGAGTTTCGCTCATTGTCCTCGCTCGCCTTGTCGAGCTCGGCATTGATGAACAGGCCGGGCCGGTAGGCGATGCGGTCCACCCTGCCCGCGATCGGGCTGCGGTTCACGTGGCAGTTGAACACGCTCATGAACACCGAGATGCGCGGCAACGGCCGGTCGCCGAGCCCGAGCTCGGCCGGAGGGAGCGCCATGGTGATCATCGAGACGCGGCCGTCAGCCGGCGACACCACGAGCCCCTCGCGCACCGGCGTGACCCTGACGGGATCGCGGAAGAACAGCGCGCACCACACAGTCAGGATCGTGCCGATCCACCCCAGAGGGGACCACAGCCAGAATAGGATCAGGCTTGCCAGCGCGAAACCGCCGATGAAGGGATAGCCCTCCTTGTGGATCGGCGGGATCTGACGCTGGATCGAATCGAGAATGGACATCGCTCTCTGCCGCTGAAGGGTTGACGGCGCACGGGGCCGTCCCGCGCGGTGGAGTTGTTTAGGCCAGAGTTGGCACCCGAGACAAGGTCACTCCGCCGCCGCAGGCGCCGTCAGGGAATCATTGACCGGCGGCGGCTCCCGGTTGGGTGCCTCGCTACTGTCGGCCATCTTGGCCAGTTTCTCCCGCGCTGCCTCGGCCTCGCGCTGCCTGTTCCACATGCTGGCATAGAGGCCGCCCTGCGCGAGCAGCTTTGCGTGGGTGCCGCGCTCGGCGATACGGCCCTGATCCAGCACGATGATCTCGTCGGCGCCGACGATGGTCGAGAGCCGGTGCGCGATCACCAGCGAAGTGCGGTTCTTGGCCACGCGGTCAAGCGCGCCCTGGATCTCGTGCTCGGTGTGGGTGTCGAGCGCCGAGGTGGCCTCGTCGAGCACCAGGATCGGCGGCGCCTTCAAGACGGTGCGCGCGATCGCGACGCGCTGTTTCTCGCCGCCGGAGAGCTTCAAGCCACGCTCGCCGACCTGGGTCTCGTAGCCCATCGGCGCCAAGCGGATGAAATGGTCGATCTGTGCCAGCCGCGCCGCCTCCTCGACCTCGACATCGCTGGCGTCCCATCGGCCGTAGCGGATGTTGTAGCGGATGGTGTCGTTGAACAGCACGGTGTCCTGCGGCACCATGCCGATGGACGCGCGCAGCGAGGCCTGCGTGACGTCGCGAAGATCCTGGCCGTCGATCAAGATCTTTCCGCCGGAGACGTCATAGAGACGGAATAGCAGCCGCGAGATCGTCGATTTGCCCGCACCCGAGGGGCCGACGATCGCGACCGTCTTGCCGGCCGGCACCTCGAAGCTGATGCCCTTCAGGATCGGCCGCGTCGGCTCATAGGCAAAGCGCACGTCCTCGAAGCGCACGGTGCCGGCGGAGACGACCAGCGGCTGCGCATCGGGCGCGTCCTTGATCTCGGCCTCGCGGCCCAGCACACCAAACATCTTCTCGATGTCGATGATCGCCTGCTTGATCTCACGATAGACCATGCCCATGAAGTTCAGGGGCTGGTAGAGCTGGATCATCATGGCGTTGACCAGCACGAAATCGCCCACCGTGTTGGTGCCGTTGCGCACGCCGATCGCACACATCAGCATGGTCGCGGTCAGGCCGAGCGTGAAGATCACGGCCTGGCCGGTATTGAGCACCGCGAGCGAAGTATACGTGCGGACGCTCGCCTCCTCGTAACGCGCCACCGATCTGTCATAGCGCTGGGCCTCGCGCGCCTCCGCGCTGAAATATTTGACGGTCTCGTAGTTGAGCAGCGAGTCGATTGCCTTGGTGTTCGCCTCGGTGTCGGAATCATTCATCTTGCGGCGAATGCCGATCCGCCACTCGGTCGCGATGTAGGTGTAATACATGTAGAGCGTGACCGTGATCAGAGTGGCGACCACGTAGCGCCAATCGAACTGCCAGAGCAGCACGGCCATCAGCAGCGAGACCTCGACGATGGTCGGGATCAGCTGCAGGATCACCATGCGCACGATGACCTCGATGCCCTCGCGGCCGCGCTCGAGCACCCGCGTCAGACCGCCGGTCTTGCGCTCGAGGTGGAAGCGCAGCGACAACTCGTGCATGTGAATGAAGGTGATGGTCGCAAGCTTGCGCACTGCATGCATGGCGACGCGGGCGAAGATGCCGTCGCGCCATTGCGTCAGCACGGCCATCAGGATGCGCATCGCGCCGTAGCTCGCGGTCAGCAGCAGCGGCGGGGCGATAACCCAGAGCTGCCAATTGTCCGCCTGCACCGGCGCCGTGTTGGCGCCGGTCAGCGCGTCCGTCGCCCATTTGAAGCTGAACGGCACCGCGAGCGTGATCAGCTTTGCGGCGAGCAGCAGCACCAGCGACCAGACCACCCGCATCTTCAGGTCGAAGCGGTCGCCCGGCCAGATATAGGGCCACAGATGCGCCAGCGTGCCCATCAGCGTGGCCCGCTCCAGCCCTTGCCCCGCGGGAGGATCAGGAACGTCGGCGCCGTCGAACGATTGAGGTTGGTCCATCAAAAAGCCTGAAAGCCCGCCGGATGCGGGCGGCGTTACGATTTGCGATTTTCGCCCGTCATATAGAGCCTTCCCGATGCCAGCGCACCCCGCCAGATGGCGAATCTTCGATTGTTTGTCGCTATTTGCCGGTAGATTTCCGGGAGTACCGAATCACGGATTTGGCTTGACGCCTCTTCGCTGCAATGCATCATGGCACCAATGAGCACAATCAAAACCGTCTGTGTCTATTGCGGCTCCGGCCCCGGAACCAATCCCAACTTTACCGAAGGTGCCAAGGCATTCGGCAAGGCGCTCGCCGAGAACAACATCCGCCTGGTCTATGGCGGCGGCTCGCTTGGCCTGATGGGCGCGGTCGCGACCTCCGTGCTGGATCACGGCGGCACCGTCACCGGCATCATCCCCGACTTCCTGCGGCTGCGCGAGAACGCGCTGACGCGGGTGCAGGAGATGATCGTCACCCCCGACATGCACGAGCGCAAGCGGCTGATGTTCGAACGCTCCGATGCCTTCGTGGCGCTGCCGGGCGGCGTCGGCACGCTGGAGGAGCTGGTCGAGCAGATGACCTGGAAGCAGCTCGGCCGTCACGCCAAGCCGGTGCTGCTCGCCAACATCGACAATTTCTGGGAGCCGCTGTTCTCGCTCTTGTCGCATATGCGCCAGACCGAGTTCATCCGCGCCGGCCTGTCGATCGACATCCTCAAGGCCGATCGCGTCGAGGATATTTTACCGAAGCTGAAGGCAGCCGCCGCCCAGGTCGCCGAGGCGGAAAAGCAGATGGCTCCGGAAGTGGCACGCCGGCTGTAAGGATTACGCGCTCGGAAACGTCACCGCCTCGATGCGATTGCCGTCGGGATCGCTGACGAACGCCGCATAATAGCGCACGCGATCGTGGGGGCGGAGGCCGGGCGCGCCATCGGAGGCACCGCCGGCGGACAGCGCGGCGGCGTGAAACGCATCGACCTCATCAGTCGTCTTCGCCCGCAGGCAGATGTGCACGCCGCTCTCCGGCGGGACGTGCGGCATGCCCTCGCGCAAGTTGATCCAGAACTCTGGATAGGCCTTGCCGAAGCCGACCGTCCGCGGTCGCGTCACGAGGCGCGTGAGGCCGAGCGCGGAGAGCGCGGCCTCGTAGAATTTTGCGGCGCGATCGAGATCGCTGACGCCGACGGAGATGTGATCGATCATTGGTCGCGCTCCCCCTCTCCGCTGTCGTTCCGGGGCACGCGAAGCGTGAACCCGGAATCTCGAGATTCCGGGTTCGGCCCTGCGGACCGCCCCGGAATGACTCCCTGATAGCTACGCCGGCGCCCCCGACTTCACCAGCTTGTAGATCACCGAATCCATCAGCGCCTGGAACGAAGCGTCGATGATGTTCGGAGACACCCCGACCGTGGTCCAACTGTCGCCGTTCTCGTCCTCGCTCTCGATCAGGACGCGCGTGACCGCACCGGTGCCGCCGTTCAGGATACGCACGCGATAGTCGATTAGTTTCAAGCCCTCGATGTAGGTCTGGTACTTGCCGAGATCCTTTCGCAAGGCGACGTCGAGCGCGTTGACGGGACCGTTACCCTCGGCGGCTGAAATCAGGCGCTCGCCGGCGACGTCGACCTTGACCACGGCCAAAGCGACGGTGACGCGCTCGCCATGCGAATTGTAGCGCTGCTCGACATTGACGTCGAACTGCTCGACCTCGAAATAGTGCGGCACCTTCCCGAGCGTCCGGCGCGCCAGGAGCTCGAACGAGGCGTTTGCGGATTCGTAGGCGTAGCCCGCCGCCTCGCGCGCCTTCAATTCCTCGACGAGGCGCGTCAGCTTCGGATCGCTCTTCTCGTAAGGAATGCCGGCGCGATCGAGCTCGGCAATGACGTTGGAGCGTCCGGCCTGGTCGGAGACCAGCACCTTGCGGTGGTTGCCGACCAGTTCCGGCAGGACGTGCTCGTAGGTCTGTGGATCCTTCAGCACGGCGGAGGCATGAATGCCCGTCTTGGTGACAAAGGCGCTCTCGCCGACATAGGCCGCATGCCGGTTCGGCACGCGATTGAGCATGTCGTCGAGCGTGCGCGAGACCTTGACCAGCGTTGCCAGCTTCTCGGCCGTGACGCCGATCTCGAAGGCGTCGGCAAAGCCCTTCTTTAACCTCAGCGTCGGGATCAGCGAGCAGAGATTGGCGTTGCCGCAGCGCTCGCCAAGGCCGTTCAGCGTGCCCTGGATCTGCCGTGCGCCGGCACGCACCGCAGCGAGCGAGTTGGCCACCGCCTGCTCGGTGTCGTTATGGGCATGGATGCCGACGTGATCGCCGGGGATGTGCTTCGTCACTTCGGTGACGATGTCCTCGACCTCGTCAGGCATGGTTCCGCCATTGGTGTCGCACAGCACCACCCAGCGCGCGCCGGCCTCATAGGCGGCCTTGGCGCAGGCGAGCGCGAACGCCGCGTCTTCCTTGTAGCCGTCGAAGAAGTGCTCGCAGTCGAGCATTACCTCGCGGCCGGCGGCATTCGCAGCCGCGACGCTGTCGCGAATCGAGGCGAGGTTTTCCTCCTTCGTCGTCTCCAGCGCAACGCGCACCTGATAGGCCGATGACTTCGCCACGAAGCAGATCGCGTCGGCCTTTGCTTCCAGCAACCCGGCGACACCAGGGTCGTTGGAGACCGAGCGCCCGGCCCGCCGCGTCATGCCGAAGGCGATAAAGCGCGCATGATTAAGCTTGGGCTTGGTCGCAAAAAATTCGCTATCGAGCGGATTGGCGCCGGGATAGCCGCCCTCGATATAGTCGATGCCGAGATCATCGAGCATCGCCGCGATGACTTGCTTGTCGGCCAGCGTGAAATCGACGCCGTTGGTCTGCGCGCCGTCGCGCAGCGTGGTGTCGAACAGATAGAGACGCTCCTTGCTCATTGCGGCGCTCCAAGCGTCTTCTTCATGGTCGTGTTGGCGAGCCACTCATCATTGACGGTGACGCTGTTGCGCTGCTGGGCGGTGTAGCCGCGCTTGGCGAAGAAGCCCTGTGCGGTGTCGCTGGCGTCGACCGAGAGGCTCGTCGCACCGCGGCCGCCGGCAAGCTTCTCCAGCGCATCGACCAGCATGGTCGCAACGCCCTGCCCGCTCACTCCGGGATGCACATAGAGCATGCGGATATGATCGTTGCCGCGCAGCGAGGCGAAACCGATGGGCGAGCCTTCCAGCGTCGCGACCAGGGTCAGGTCGGCGGCGAGCCGCTTGCCGAACTCTTCGCTTTCCGCCGTCTCCATCCAGGCCTGCTGCTGCGCCTCGCTATAATCGTCGCCGGTCAGCTCCTCGATGCTGGCGGTGAAGATCGCGGCGAGCACCGGCACGTCGGCCGGCAGGAACGGCCTGAGTGCGGGCTTTGGCAAAGTCTGTCCCATGGTCTTCACCACATCCCATAGAGTTTCAGCACGATCGCCACGGCCGCGCCGAGCAGTGCGATCTTCAGCGCGATGTAGTAGAGCCAGTGCCGCGGAAAAGGCGTGTCGGGCCGCTTCATCGCGCAATCTCCCAGGTCGTGCCTTCCTTGGAGTCCTTGATCGCAACGCCCATCGCGGCGAGCAGATCGCGGATGCGATCGGACTCCCCAAAGTCCTTACGACGACGGGCGGCCGTCCGTTCCGCGATCAGGCGTTCGACTTCCTTCGCATCGATGCCGCTCGCCTGCTGCTTGCGGCTTTCCCATTGCGCAGCGCTCTCGGAGAGAAAACCGAGCAGCCGCAACGATCCCGCCAAGCCGTTCACGTCGCTGCCGCGCAAGCCGTGCAGCGCCGCGATCGCAAGGGACGTGTTGAGGTCGTCCAGCAGCGGCTCGACCACGGATGCTGCCGGCCTGCCGGATTCGACGTCGGCCGCAACGCGATACCAGTCGTCGAGCGTCTTGGCGCTCTCCTCCAGCGATTTCATGGTCCAGTCGATCGGCGAGCGGTAATGCGTCTTCAGCATGTTCAGACGCAGCACCTCACCCGGCCAATCCGCAAGCAGCTCATGGATGGTGATGAAGTTGCCGAGGCTCTTCGACATCTTCTCACTCTCGACCTGCAGGAAGCCGTTGTGCATCCAGTAGTTCGCCATGCGCTGCTGGTGGAAGGCGCAGCAGGTCTGCGCGATCTCGTTCTCGTGATGCGGAAACACGAGATCGATACCGCCGCCATGGATGTCGAAATGCTCGCCGAGATGCTTCCAGGCCATTGCCGAGCACTCGATGTGCCAGCCCGGGCGTCCCTGCGCGGCGATGCCCGCCGGCGATGGCCATGACGGCTCGCCCGGCTTTGATGGCTTCCACAGCACGAAGTCGGTGTTGCCCTTCTTGTAGGGCGCGACATCGACGCGGGCGCCGGCGACCATCTCGTCCAGCGAGCGATTGGATAGCGCGCCGTAGCGCGGCAGGCCGGCATTGGCCGCGTTCATTGCCTGCGGCGAGAACAGCACATGATCCTCAGCGACATAGGCAAAGCCGCCGGCGACGAGTTTTTCGATGATCTCGCGCATCTCGCCGACATGCTCGGTCGCGCGCGGCTCGACGCTCGGTCGAAGCGCGCCCAGCGCATCGACGTCGGCATGAAACTGCCGGCCCGTCTCCTCCGTGACCTTGCGGATCGCCTCGTTCAGCGGCAGGCCGGGAAAATCCCGCGCGGCGCGGTCGTTGATCTTGTCGTCGACGTCCGTGATGTTGCGGACATATTTGACATGCGCCTCGCCATAGAGATGGCGCAGCAGCCGAAACAGCACGTCGAACACGATCACCGGCCGCGCATTGCCAATATGGGCGAAGTCATAGACGGTCGGTCCGCAGACATACATGCGCACGATGTTGGCATCGAGCGGTACAAAGGTCCGCTTTTCCCGGCTCAGCGTATCGTAGAGGCGCAATTCCATATGGATACCCGTCGGCTGTTGGCCGGGCGTCCAAGGCTCTCAATGTTTTTGAGAAAAGACGGCTCCAGCCAGCGAATCGCTAGCTCGTAATCTCGCGGCAAATGGCGCAAATGGCGAGGAGACCGTTCATGCGGCCACATATGGGCTATGAGGCGGCTCCGCGTCAAGAGAGCCGCGAAAGCGCCGCTTTATCTCCGCAAAGCACGCGGCTCGCCCTGCTGGTTCGTGATCCTTAACCACTTGAGCCCATTCTGGAACTGGCGGTTCCATTTTTTCACGGGTATTTTCATGCGATCCTTGCTCGTCCTGATTTTGTGCGCCTCCACCCTTGCGGCAGCCAGCGCTTACGCCGAGACGCGCGTCTTCATCATTGCCAACCAGGCGGACGGCTATGGAGTTGACCAGTGCCTGGCCAAGGGCGAGAGATGCGGCGCCTCCGTCGCGCGCACCTATTGCCATTGACGGGATTTTGCCCAGGCCTCGGCCTATCGCCGGGTCGATCCCGACGAAATTACCGGCTCCGTCCCCAAATCCGGCGCAAACTGCTCCCATGGCCGTTGCGACGAATATGTCGCAATCACCTGCCAGCGCTGAATTCCCTCGGAACTGGCGGACCTTAGGCCCAATCTTTGGCCCCTGAAACGACGTGACGATGCCGCAGGAAGCGGCTATGGGAGGGCGCGCTTCGGCCCTCAAGTCACTTCGGCTTCCCAAGTCACATTGGGCCGTGACCTCGCTAGAATGGCGGATATGCCTGAATTGTTGTCCCTGCCCCGTGCCCGCTTCCTCCATGTCTGCACCGTGCTCTTGAGCACGGTCGTGCTCGCCACCGGCGCTTTCGCGCAGGTCGGCCCTCCGGGACCGCCGCCTCAGCCCGCCCAGAACGGGCTCGGCCCTAATCCGATGTGCGTGCGGCTGGAAGGCCAGCTCGCCGCACTCGACCGCGGCGGCGGTGGTGACCCCGCGCGCGAAGAGCAGATCCGCCGCTACCAGGATTCCCAGACCCGTCAGCAGGCCGAGCTCGATCGCGTCACCATGCAGGCCAAGCGCATGGGCTGCGATTCCTCCGGCTTCTTCTCGCTGTTCAGCGGCCAATCCGCGCAATGCGGCCCGGTCAACACCCAGATCCAGCAGATGCGCGCCAATCTGGATCAGATCACTGGCAATCTCGAGCGCCTGCGCGGCGGTGGCCCCGGCGGCTTCAGCCCCGAGCGCGACAATCAGCGCCGTTCGGTGCTGGCGGCGCTGGCGCAGAACAATTGCGGCCCGCAATATGCCAACGCGGCGCAGTCGCAAGGCGGCGGCAACTTCCTCAGCAATCTGTTTGGCGGCAATAACGCGGGCAATCCGCAAGCCGTTCCGCCCGCCGATCTCGGCCCGCAATCCGCCACCTTTCGCACCGTGTGCGTGCGCACCTGCGACGGCGCCTATTTTCCGATCTCGTTTGCGACCGTGCCGGCGCGCTTCCCCGACGACGAGAAAACCTGCAAGGCGCTGTGCCCGGCCGCGGAGGCCGTGCTCTACACCCATCGCAATCCCGGCGAAGACATGAACTCGGCGGTCTCGATCGGCGGCCAGCCCTACACGGCGCTGCCGACAGCGTTCAAGTTCCGCAGCGAGTTCAACCCATCCTGCTCCTGCAAGGCCGCAGGCCAGACCTGGGCGGACGCGTTGAAATCGGCGGACGACAAGGCCGCAGTCGAGCAGCAGGGCGACATCATCGTCACCGAAGAGAGCGCCAGGAAGATGCAGCAGCAGCGGCTCAACAAGGGCACGCCTGCGAATGCCAAGAAGGGCGCAGCTTCGGCGCCGACGACGGCCAATACGCCGGCCACGACGTCGCCGGCGGATACCGGCACCACCGCTAACTCCGAGAATAAGCCGATCCGTTCAGTCGGCCCGACCTTCCTGCCGCAGCAGCAGAAGTAGGCCGTTACTTTCTGTCATGCTCCGCGCAGGCGGCCGCCGGCGCGGCCGTTTCGGCCGTTACGGCTCTCCCTCGCGGCTCCAGGGGAAGAGATTGGCCGGAAAGTCTGCTGCGTAGCGCCTTCCCTTCCGGGGCGGGGGCGGTGCGTCCGGTGGGTTCGGATTCGGCTCGACCACCCGCCGGTAGAGGTGCCAGGTGGCATGACCGAGCACCGGCAGAACGACAGCAAGGCCGACGAAGAGCGGCAGCGAGCCGATCACGAGCAGCGCTGCCACAATGAGGCCCCATCCGGCCATCGCAATCGGATTCGCCGCCACCACTCGGAGCGACGTGCGGATCGCGTCGATCGCAGTCGCATGCCGGTCGAGCATCAACGGGAATGACACGACGCTGACGCACAGCGCGACAACCGCAAACAGGAAGCCGACGCCGCAACCGACGATGATGAGCGACCAGCCTTCCGGTGTCGTCAGCACGCGCGTTGCGAAGTCGGGAATGCTTGCGGCCGCCGCGTGACCGAAGATCGCGACATAGATTGCGTTCGCGGCACCGATCCAGGCCCCGAACAGGACCAGCAGGAGCACGCCGAGTTCTACCATGGCGCCGAACGAGGGTGCGCGCAGCACCTTGAACGCATCCCATGCATCGACCTCCTCGCCGCGCTCGCGACGACGGCTGAGCTCGTAGAGACCGATGGCGGCAAAAGGCCCGACCAAGGCAAAGCCGGCGGCCAGCGGAAACAGTAGCGGCAGCACCGAATAGCCGAGCACCATCCTGAACAGGACGAGACCGAGAACGGGATAAATCACGCACACGATGATCGCGTGACTCGGCATTGCCTGGAAATCCCCCCAACCCAGGCGCAGGGCCTCGGACAGGTCGGACAAGCTGATCTTGCGAATGGGATAGGAGGCCGCTTCGCCGAATACGTGCCGCCTGATGTCGTGGGAGTACAGAGTGGCCATGAACGGACCCTCCCGTGCTGAAAATCGCGGATTCGATGACACGCGCTTTCCAGCCACGCGTGTCCGCCGGATAAGCAGGAAACGCGATGGGTCGGGTACGGCAACCCAGGTTCAGCGAACGAGCCTGGCCGGACGGAACCCGCCGCGACCTGCCTCACAAGCTTAGCGCGCGCGGGGCACGGCTGCACTCACGGTTGGGTGAATTGTGCGGCTGATTGTGCGTTGCATCACCCCGGACGCTGAGCGCACCTGATGCCCTGATGCTTGGTCGTGCCCGACGACGGCAACGCCCACGCCGCGTCGACACGAAAATATGCTCTATTGACGCCGGCTTAGGCTGGGATCATTTTAGACACAGACGCCCTAAGCTCCGATGAGATTGATGGTCGCGAGCGTTCCTTTGATTTCGCGACCAGTGGAATGGGCGAAGCAAGAGGCCGGAGATGGCATGAACGCCAACGAGAAAGGCCAGCCATCGCAACCGACATGAGCTCCGCCCTGGATTCGTATCCGTAGCCTTCAATGGCAAGGATGGATCAGGATGGCTGTCGCACTGATATTGCTGCTGGTCGCGATTGGCTCCGTGCTGTTTCACCTCTACAGCCCGTGGTGGTGGACGCCGATCGCCACTAACTGGGCCTATATCGACCACACCATCAACATCACGTTCTGGATCACGGGCTTTGTATTCGTCGCGGTCATCGCCTTCATGGCCTACTGCGTCTTCCGCTTTCACCACAAAGAGGGAAGACGGGCCGATTACAATCCGGAAAACAAAAGGCTCGAATGGTGGCTGAGCGTCGGAACCGGCGTCGGCGTCGCGGCCATGCTGGCGCCTGGCCTCGTGGTCTGGCACCAGTTCGTGACGGTGCCTGCGGATGCCACCGAGGTCGAGGTCATGGGGCAGCAATGGCAATGGAGCTTCCGCCTTCCGGGCAAGGATGGGCAATTGGGCACATCCGACGTCCGCAACATCGCCTCCGACAATCCGATGGGGCTCAATCATGACGACCAACACGCGCAGGACGACGTCGTGATCGAGAACGGCGACCTGCACCTTCAAGTGGGAAAGCCGGTCAAGGTTCTGCTCCGCTCGGTTGATGTCCTGCACGATTTCTACGTGCCCGAATTCCGGGCCAAGATGGACATGGTTCCAGGCATGGTGACCTATTTCTGGATAACGCCAATCCGAACCGGAACGTTCGATGTTCTCTGTGCGGAGCTTTGTGGCGCTGCTCACTATCAGATGCGGGCCAAGGTCATCGTCGACGAAGAGCGTGAATATCACGCTTGGCTGGAGCAACAAAAAACGTTTGCAGAATTGTCGCCGGCGAAGGCCGTCGTGAAGGCGACGTTCCAATCCGGAGGCAACTAGCAAGCTGCCGCCGCAAAGATAGATCGGGTGCATGAGGCCAACGCCTCCCCCGATGGAAACGACCGAGGAGGTTTCTGTGGTCGATATTCCATATGAAGGGATCCCCGGCATCCCGCCTGCCGAAGTACCTGATGTCGAGCTCTATCATCCGAGGAGCTGGTGGACACGATATGTCTTCTCGCAGGACGCCAAGGTGATCGCTATTCAGTATTCGCTGACGGCCACGGCGATCGGGCTGGTGGCCCTGGTGCTATCGTGGCTGATGCGGCTGCAATTGGGATTCCCCGGCACCTTCTCTTTCATCGATGCCAACCAATACCTTCAGTTCATCACCATGCACGGCATGATCATGGTGATCTATCTGCTCACCGCGCTGTTCTTGGGCGGCTTCGGCAACTACCTGATCCCGCTAATGGTCGGCGCGCGGGACATGGTCTTCCCTTATGTGAACATGCTGAGCTACTGGGTCTACCTGCTCGCAGTCCTGGTGCTGGCCTCGACATTCTTCGTGCCCGGCGGCCCCACCGGCGCCGGCTGGACGTTATACCCGCCGCAAGCAATCCTCTCCGGAACGCCCGGGCAGGATTGGGGCATCATTCTCATGATGTCGTCCCTGATCCTGTTCATCATCGGCTTCACCATGGGCGGACTGAATTATGTGGTAACGGTACTCCAGGCCCGCACCCGCGGCATGACGTTGATGCGCTTGCCCCTGACGGTGTGGGGCATTTTCACGGCGACCGTCATGGCGTTGCTGGCATTCCCTGCCCTGTTCGTTGCCTCGGTCATGCTGCTGCTCGACCGCCTGCTCGGAACCAGCTTCTTCATGCCTTCGCTCGTCGAGATGGGCACGCTGTCGAAATATGGTGGCGGCAGCCCGCTGCTCTTCCAGCACCTGTTCTGGTTCTTCGGCCATCCCGAAGTCTACATCGTCGCCCTGCCCGCCTTCGGCATCGTCTCCGATCTGATCAGCACGCATGCGCGCAAGAACATCTTTGGTTACCGTATGATGGTCTGGGCGATCGTGGCCATCGGCGCGCTCAGCTTCATCGTATGGGCGCACCACATGTATGTGAGCGGCATGTTCCCGCAATTCGGGTACTTCTTCGCCACCACAACGCTCATCATCGCAATCCCCACCGCGATCAAGGTCTACAACTGGGTGCTGACCCTGTGGCGCGGCGACATCCATCTCACGGTGCCGATGCTGTTCGCCCTCGGCTTCATCATCACCTTCGTGAACGGCGGGCTCACCGGCCTCTTCCTCGGCAACGTCGTCGTGGACGTGCCCCTCTCGGACACCATGTTCGTGGTCGCGCATTTCCACATGGTGATGGGCGTGGCGCCGATCATGGTCGTGCTCGGCGCGATCTATCATTGGTACCCCAAGGTCACGGGACGGATGCTGAACGAGGCCTTGGGCAAGTTTCACTTCTGGGTCACCTTCCTCGGCGCGTACCTGATCTTTTTCCCCATGCACTATCTTGGACTGCTCGGGGTTCCGCGGCGGTATTTCGAACTCGGCGATGCGACATTCATCCCATCCTCGGCCCATTCACTCAACGCCTTCATCTCCGTGGTGGCCTTGACCGTCGGCTTCAGCCAGATGGTGTTCCTGTTTAATCTTGCCTGGAGCTTGTTCAAAGGTGAGGCCTCAGGCGGCAATCCGTGGCGGGCGACGACGCTAGAGTGGCAGACGCCGGAGACCCCTCCAGGGCACGGCAACTGGGGCAAGGAGCTCCCGGTCGTGTACCGCTGGGCCTATGACTACAGCGTGCCCGGCGCCGCAGAGGACTTCATTCCGCAGAACCAGCCGCCGCGCGCGACGCAGCTCATTCAGGGAGCTGCTTCGTGAGCGCCGTCATCCTCTTCCTGGCTGTGCTTGCGGTGATCGCCGGTTGGTGGCTATCGCAGCAGCGGCTGACGGCCAAGCCATGGCTGGAGGAAGGCCCGGTCGGTAACTTCCCGGGCGGCGATACCATGACCTGGCCGGCAGCGAAGGTCGGACTTGGCGTGTTTCTCGCCGTCGCGAGCGCATTATTCGTCCTCTTCATCAGCGCCTACTCGATGCGCATGAGCGTGGTGGACTGGCGGCCGCTGCCGATACCGCGACTGCTGTGGGTCAACACAGGAGTCCTGGTCCTGAGCAGCGTCGCGCTGCAATGGTCGTACGTGGCCGCGCGCCGACACGATGCTGAAGGCGCCATGATCGGTCTGCTCGCCGGCGGAGCGTCTGCCGTGATCTTCCTCGCCGGGCAGCTCCTGGCCTGGCAACGGCTGGGGGCTGCCGGATATCTCGTGGCGTCCAATCCGGCGAATTCTTTCTTCTACCTGTTGACCGCAGTGCACGGGCTCCATCTGACAGGCGGTCTGGTGGCCTTGGGCCGAACCTCAGCCAAGATGTGGCGCGGCACCGAGATCGCCAACATGCGCTTGAGCGTGGAGCTGTGCGCCATCTACTGGCACTTCCTGCTGCTGGTCTGGCTTGTCCTGCTCGGTCTTCTCACGGGCTGGACCGACGATTTCGTCAACATCTGCCGCCAATTGCTGAGCTAGAGAGACCAGATGGCTGAGACCGTGCTCACAAATCCGGGCCAATCGCCTGCGCGGCCTGAGGGCTGGCGCGGCGTCGCCGACGACTGGGCGTCCGATCAGCGCGCCTTCAAGAACGTGTCCTGGGGCAAGGCCATGATGTGGATCTTCCTCCTCAGCGACACCTTCATTTTCAGTTGCTTCCTGCTCTCCTACATGACGGCGCGCATGTCGACGACCGTGCCCTGGCCCAATCCCAGCGAAGTCTTCGCTCTCAACATCGCCGGCAAGCACATTCCGCTGATTCTGATCGCCATCATGACGTTTATCCTGATCAGCAGCAGCGGCACCATGGCGATGGCCGTCAATTTCGGCTACCGACGCGATCGCGTCAGAACCGCGGCCTTAATGCTGGCCACGGCAGCCTTCGGCGCGACCTTCGTTGGAATGCAGGCCTTCGAATGGACCAAGCTGATCATGGAGGGCGTCCGGCCCTGGGGCAATCCATGGGGTGCCCCGCAGTTTGGCGCGAGCTTCTTCATGATCACGGGCTTTCACGGCACCCATGTCACGATCGGTGTGATCTTCCTCATCGCCATCGCGCGGAAGGTCTTTCGCGGCGATTTCGACGTCGAGAGGCGCGGCTTTTTCACGAGCCGCAAGGGGTATTACGAGATCGTCGAGATCACGGGCCTGTACTGGCACTTCGTCGATCTCGTGTGGGTGTTCATCTTTGCATTCTTCTATCTTTGGTGAGGTCGGCGCATGACAAACGCGGCGGTACACATGGAAGGACAACTTCACGCTCCGGTGCATGGCGCAGTCGCAACGGGGGCCGTTCACGCCAAGGGTCAACAGCACCCGATCAAGCTCTACCTCGTGGTCTGGGGCTGGTTGTTCGTCCTCAGCACGTGCTCCTACCTCGTCGACTACTTTGGCCTACATGGCTATCTGAGGTGGTCGCTGATCCTGCTGTTCATGGTGTTGAAGGCCGGCTTGATCGTCGCTGTCTTCATGCACATGGCCTGGGAGCGACTGGCCCTGGCCTACGCCATCCTGCTGCCGCCGGTCGTGGTATTGGTATTTGTGTCGATCATGGTGCTCGAATCCGATTACACCCACTTCCTTCGCGTGCTCTTCTTCGCAACCCCGTCGTAGCGGCAACCCGAGTTCTCACCGTCATTCCGCGCGAGGCGGGCATCTAGAAGAGTCACCCCTCAAACGCGTCGATCGACGCCTTGCTACCACGTGACACCAGCGCCTCATCCGCCGCCGGCAAGGGCTCGCCCTTGTCACGAAAACGGTTGGTGATGGGATAGCGGCGGTCGCGACCGAAGTTCTTAGGTGTCACTTTCACGCCGGGTGCGGCCTGGCGGCGCTTGTATTCGGCGACGTTGAGGAGATGGTCGATGCGGGTGACCGTCTCGCGGTCAAAGCCGGCTGCGATGATGTGATCAAGTGGCTCCTCGCGTTCGACCAGACGCTCCAGGACGGCATCGAGCACATCGTAGGGCGGCAGAGAATCCTCATCACGCTGGTTCTCGCGCAATTCCGCGGTCGGCGGCCGCGTGATGATATCCGGCGGAATGACCTCCCCGGCCGGTCCGAGCGCGCCTTCCGGCTTCCAGGAATTGCGCAGTGTCGCCAGCCGAAACACCTGCGTCTTATAAATGTCCTTGATCGGATTGAAGCCGCCGTTCATGTCGCCATAGAGCGTGGCGTAGCCGACCGACATTTCCGACTTGTTGCCTGTCGTCACCACCATCAAGCCGGTTTTGTTGGAGATCGCCATCAAGAGCGTGCCGCGGGTGCGGGCCTGGAGATTTTCCTCGGTGATATCTGGCGGCAGATTCTTGAAGATGCCGGACAGGATCGTCTCGAACCCGTTCACCGCTTCGGCGATCGGCAAAACCTCGTAGCGGATGCCGAGATGGCCCGCGAGCTCGCCGGCATCCGCAATCGCGTGTGGTGCCGTGTAGCGATAAGGCAGCATTACGCCATGCACCTGATCGGCGCCGAGCGCATCGACCGCGATCGCCGCACACAGCGCGGAATCGATGCCGCCGGAAATGCCCAGCAGCACGCCTGGAAAGCCGTTCTTGGCGACGTAATCGCGGAGGCCCAGCACGCAGGCGGCATAATCGGCCTTGTCGCCCTCGGGCTGCTGGGCGACCGGCCCGGTGCAGCGCCAGTCGTCACCATTCCTGGTGAAGCGCAGCGTGACCACGCTCTCCTCGAACGCCGGTAATTGCGCCGCAAGCGAGAGGTCGCCATTGAGCACGAAGGACGCTCCGTCGAACACGAGCTCGTCCTGGCCACAGACCTGATTGAGATAGACCAGCGGCAGGCCGCTTTCGGTGACGCGCGCCACGGCGACCGACAGACGAACGTCGTTCTTGTCGCGGGCGTAAGGCGAGCCGTTCGGCACCAGGATGATCTCGGCGCCAGTCTCCGCCAGCGTCTCGATCACGTTTTCGTAGTCCTCGGACTCTTCCAGCCAGATGTCCTCGCAGATCGGCACCCCGATGCGCACGCCACGCACGGTCACGGGTCCTGCTGCGGGTCCGCGCGCAAACAGTCGCCTCTCGTCGAACACGCCGTAGTTCGGCAGATTGCATTTGAAGCGTAAGCCGGAGACACGGCCGCCATCGAGCAGCGCACAGGCATTGTAAAGCCTGCCCTCCTCGACCCAGGGCGTGCCGACCAGCATCGCCGGACCACCGTCCGCGGTCTCGCGCGCGAGGCCTTCGATCGCGGCGCGGCAGGCAGCCTGGAACGCCGGCTTCTGCACCAGGTCCTCCGGAGGATAGCCGGCGATGAACAATTCCGGAAACAGCACGAGATCGGCACCGTCGGCGGCGGCTCGCGCGCGCGCCGAGCGTGCCTTCGCAGCATTGCCCTCGATGTCGCCCACGGTCGGATTGAGCTGGGCGAGCGTGACCGCGAATGCGTTGAGACGTTCGGTCATGGACCGCCCTTGTTCGATCCTCGCTAGACGAAACCCAATCGCTCGATGAGCGCAAAGATCCAGAACGCGCCAGCCATCAGCAGCGCAACGCCGACCGCGGCCGAGCCCATGTCCTTGACCCGGCCGATCTGCTTGTCGTGGTCCATGGTCAGGCGGTCGGCGAGTTTTTCGATCGCGGTGTTGAGCAGCTCGACCACCAGCACGAAGGCGACTGCACAGACCAGCTCGACCGCGCGCATCGCGGTCGCGCCGATGAACCAGGCCAGCGGCAGCGACAGGAGGAGCACAAAGATCTCCTCGCGGACGGCCTGCTCCGAGCGGAACGCAAAGGCCAGACCGTTCCGGGAATTGATCGTGGCCTTCCAAATTCGCAGCAAGGTTCTAGAGCCCCGCTGCGGCCGGCATCGGCCTGGCTTTGCCGGCGCGTTCCTGCTTCAGCAGCTCGGCAATCAGGAAAGCCATGTCGATGGATTGCTCAGCATTGAGACGGGGATCGCAGACCGTGTGGTAGCGGTCGTTGAGATCCTCGTCGGTGATGGCGCGGGCGCCGCCGAGGCATTCGGTGACGTCCTGGCCCGTCATCTCCAGGTGCACGCCGCCGGCATGGGTGCCTTCCGCGGCGTGGACCGCGAAGAACGACTTCACCTCGGACAGGATGCGGTCGAAGGGGCGGGTCTTGTAGCCCGAAGTCGAGGTGATGGTGTTGCCGTGCATGGGATCACAGGACCAGACCACCACCCGGCCCTCGCGCTGCACGGCGCGGATCATGTTGGGCAGATGCTCACCGATCTTGTCGGAGCCGAAGCGGCCGATCAGCGTCAGCCGGCCCGGCTCGTTGTCGGGGTTGAGCACGTCGATCAGCTTCAGCAGTTCGTCGGGCTTAAGTGACGGGCCGCATTTGAGCCCGATCGGGTTCTTGATGCCGCGGAAATATTCGATATGGCCATGATCGAGCTGGCGGGTGCGGTCACCGATCCAGATCATGTGGCCCGAGGTCGCGTACCAGTCGCCGGTGGTGGAATCGACGCGGGTCAGGGCCTGCTCGTAGCCGAGCAGCAGCGCCTCGTGGCTGGTGTAGAAATCCGTGGCGCGCAGCTCGGGATGACTTTCGAGATCGAGGCCGCAGGCGCGCATGAAGTTGAGCGCGTCCGAGATGCGGTCGGCCAATTCCTTGTAGCGGCGGGACTGCGGGCTATCCTTCAGGAAGCCGAGCATCCATTGATGCACGCTGCCGAGATTGGCGAAGCCGCCGGTGGCGAAGGCGCGGAGCAGGTTCAGCGTCGCGGCCGACTGGCGGTAGGCCATCAGCTGGCGCTGCGGATCCGGCACGCGCGCTTCCTTGGTGAAGGCGATGTCGTTGACGATGTCGCCGCGATAGCTCGGGAGCTCGACACCGTTCACCTTTTCGGTCGGCGACGACCGCGGCTTGGCGAACTGGCCGGCGATGCGGCCGACTTTCACCACGGGGACGGCGCCGGCGTAAGTAAGCACCACCGCCATCTGGAGCAGCACGCGGAAGAAGTCGCGGATGTTGTTGGCGCCGTGCTCGGCAAAGCTCTCAGCGCAGTCGCCGCCCTGGAGCAGGAAGGCCTCGCCGGCCGCAACCCGTGCCAACGCCTTCTTCAGATTGCGCGCTTCGCCGGCAAACACCAGCGGCGGAAAGGTCGCAAGCTGCGCCTCGACGTCGGCCAAGGCCTTGGCGTCGGGATAGTCGGGCACCTGTAGCACCGGCTTGCTGCGCCAGGACTCGGGCGTCCACCGCTCGGACATCGCAATCTCTCCGTGAAGCAAAAAGCGCAACCTGATCTGTGGGTTGCGAGGGCCGCCTTATACACAGGCTGGCCCCGTCCCGCCAGTTGTAAATCCATTCCGCATTGCAAACCCTTGCGGCCAAAGTCAAATTCGAACCGGAGGTGTTGACGGTCAAGCCATTCGACGTCGGCGCCACCGCCCCGATCACCGCGATACAAGGTGGGGCGGCGTCGCGGAATGGACCCAGACCTAGGGGGAATGACGTCAGCGAATGATCGTCGTCAGAGACGAGTAACGCCTGTTCAGCCTGGCTTCGCCCGGCGCGAATTGCGCAAATGCGTCGCTAACTCGCACCGCCGGCGGCGTATCGCTCGCAAAGCGAAATTCCTTCGGCCGCGGCGCGTAGAAACTGGTGCGGAAATAGGCCTCGTCGAAGCGTGCCTCGCCGACCCCGAACAATGCGTCGCAGAGAAACAGGAGCGCGTACACTCCTGCGACTGCGGCGACGATCTCCCTGAGAATAGACATGAGGATGCCCTGCCCTTTTGCCGGGAGGATGCACGCTGGTTCCAAAGTCGAGGTTTAAAGCCGCGCGCTTCTTGTTCGCAGGGTTTGCCGCTACTGTGCGGATTGCAGGCAATTTTATCGATCCGGAAAAGGGAGCCCGCCCGACCAAGCGACCAGGCGGGCCCAGGCTTGGCCGCTCGGGAGGTATCGGACGGCCGGATTCGTCAGCCGTGGCTTGCCTCCTTGCGATGGCCGCTCTCGCTGAGGCGATCGACCCAAGCGATGCCGATCGCCGAGATGATGAAGGTCAGGTGGATCAGCACCTGCCACATCACGCCGCTCTCGGTGAAATTGCTGCGCGTCGTGCCGAGATTGCCCGCCTCAATGAAGGTCCTGAGCAGAGAGATCGAGGAGATGCCGATGATCGCCATCGCCAGCTTGATCTTGAGCACGCTGGCATTGACGTGACTGAGCCATTCCGGCTCGTCGGGATGCCCGGTCAGGTTCAGGCGGGAGACGAAGGTCTCATAGCCGCCGACAATCACCATCACCAGCAGGTTCGAGATCATGACGACGTCGATCAGCCCGAGCACGACCAGCATGATCTGCTGCTCGCTGGCGTCGAACGAGTGCAAGACCAGGTGCCAGAGCTCTTTGAGGAACAGCAGCACATAAACGCCCTGCGCGATGATCAGGCCGACATAGAGCGGCACTTGCAGCCAGCGCGAACCAAAGATGAGCTGCGCAAACGGGCCGATCTGCGGCCCCTCCGCGGCATGCGCCGAAGGTGCTTTCGGTTCAGACGTCATTGATCACTCCGGATTGCAAATAGGAAGCGCCTCACAGACTCGCGATGACAGGCGCGAGCTCGAGCGAGCCCCGATAGATCATCTCGAAGGCGACGTAAACGATGATGGCGAGACCGACATAGGCGATCCAGCGCTGCTTCTGCAGCACGCGGCCGAGCAGGTCGGCCGCAACGCCCATCATCGCCACCGACAATAGCAGACCGAAGGCAAGGATGTAGGGATGCTCGCGCGCGGCGCCCGCAACCGCGAGCACGTTGTCGAGCGACATCGAGACGTCGGCGGCGACGATCTGCAAGGCCGCCTGACCAAAGGTCTTTCGCTGCGCCGGCGCAGCACCCGCGCCGCCGCCATACTCGAACGCGAGCTGGCGCGAATGCGCGGACTGCTCGCGCAGCTCGCGCCACATCTTCCAGCAGACCCACAGCAACAGCACGCCGCCGGCGAGCAGGAGGCCGATCACCTGCAGGAGCTGGGTCGCAACGCCGGCGAAGACGATGCGGAGCGCCGTGGCGGCGACAATGCCGACGACGATGGCGCGCCGGCGCTGCTCGGCCGGCAGTCCCGCCGCGGCAAGGCCGATGACGACGGCGTTGTCTCCGGCCAGCACGAGGTCGATCAGGATGACCTGAAACAGCGCGGTCAGAGCATCGGCGGTGATGAATTCTGTCATGATTGATCGTTTTTCGGTGCAGACGGATCGAGCCAGTGCGGTTTCTTCCGTTCAACCCAATCCAGGACCTTGGCGCGCGAGGAGCGCAGCAGCGGCACGTCTTCCGCCAGCAATGCAAGACCGAGCGGCAGCATCCAGACGCCGAGCACCGGCAGAAAGGAGAGCACGCCGCCGACGATGAGCAGCAGGCCCGAGGGAATCCTGATCCAGCGGCTGGACGGCTTGAGCAGATAGGTGACGGCGTCGCCCATGCGCGGCGGCAAGCGATGGACGAGCTTGTCGAGACGCGGGTCGCCGCCGGCCAACTGGCTGGCGGGGCCCGTGGCCCCATTCGTAGGCTCGTCCGAAGCTGCGCTCATGCTCACTCCTCTGCCGCCACGGGCTGTTGGGCGCGCGCAGCACCCGGTGCGACCTGCTTTGCACGCGGCAGGGCCAGCGTCAGCAGGCGCAACAGCTTGATCGCCTGCACCTCATGCGGATGCACGTCCTCGTCGGCAGCGGCGACGCGCTCCGACAACTCCATCAGATGCGACGACAGCGGCATGTCCGAGACCGGCCGCAGCGTATCGATCACGACGTTTGCAAAATCCGGCTCCTCGAGTCGCTCGGCGAGTGTGTCGAACATCCCAAATAGCCTTTCGTCCTCGATATGAGGCGCCAATCCGCGATCGCGAATGAAGCGGATCACCTCGTCGCGCTCGACCGGCGAAACGCGCCGGTCGGCCACGGCGACGAGCGCGCCGGCAATGACCAGCGCCGCCGCAGCCTGCTCGTTCAGGCTGGACGGATCGGCGATCTCGATCTCGATCGGATTTGAATGCTTGGCGTCAGACATCGTTGCTCCCTAAGCTTGCGAAATGGCCGCACGGAGCTGCGATGGAACGACTGGTCGGAGAGAACCGAAGAAGGCCCGACGATCGGCCGATCCATCGCATTCGCGCGGGACAGGTCATCCGACATCACGAGGTTTGCCGACATTGTCGGCGTCCTCGCCAGAGGGGCCCGGATTCTTGTTCCTCTCAGAGATAAAGACGGGGCTGTCGGAATCAAGGCGATACGGCTGCGACTAGCCGCCGCATTGGGTTCCATATGGCCATGGAAGCGGGCTGGAGTCGATCTTTCGTGGCTCGCCAAGTGACGCCATGCGCCGCGCGGTCACACACCTCAGGGCGATGGTGTCGGGTTGGCGCTCGTTGCATCGCGAGCCAGCATGAATGGATGCCCCTGGCCAAGTGCTCCTCATCCTCCCCGCTCGACGAGATGCGCACGCGAGGGCGACGGCTCGAACCTGTCACCGAAATACTGCGTTTCGTGCGCCACCAGGCCTTCGCGGAATTCCATGATACTCACGACGTAGGACGGCACCCCATCATAGCTCAGGACGAATTCGCTCACCCAGAAATCGCCTCCACCGGCAATCCGCCGGACCGTGAATCGCTTCCTGTTCGGCTGCGCGGATCGACTCTCCTGAATGTTCCTACGACCGCGGATGCGCTCGCCGGACTGCGGATAGTCGAGCACGGCATCCTCGCAGTAAATGTCATGCTCCGCCTCGAAATTGCTCGCGTCCGAAGCATCCCAATGGCGCTTGAGCGCGGCTAGCTTGGCTCGATCATTCATCTCGATCTCCATCTCGATTTTCTCGCATCCTAGCAACGAAGCCGGCCTTGGTCGCGCTCCCGGCATCACCGGGAACCATGAGGGAGTCAGAACTGTTGGTGCAGCTCAAGACACATCCCCGAGAGGATCCCTCATGTGCCGCTGGATCGCATACCGGGGCGAGACGACGTCCTTCGAGCCCTACGTCACCGAGCCCGAGCATTCGCTGGTCGCGCAGAGCATCCGCTCGCTTCAGTCGACGGCGGGTTCGAACGGTGACGGCTTTGGCCTCGGCTGGTACGGCGAGCATCCGGAGCCAGGCCTTTATCGCGAGACGCGCCCGGCCTGGTCGGACGAGAACCTGCGCTATCTCTGCCGCCATCTGCGCTCGCATTTGTTCTTCGCGCACGTGCGCGCGGCCACCGGCACGGCGGTGACACGGCAGAATTGCCATCCCTTCGCCTGCGGCCAATGGATGTTCATGCACAATGGATTCGTCGGGAGCTGGAATCGGCTGCGGCGCAGGGTCGAGGCGTTGATCCCCGATCCTTATTACCCATCGCGGCTGGGCACGACCGATTCGGAAGCCGTATTCCTCGCCATGATGGGCGCGGGTCTGGATAGCGATCCGCTCGGCGCAACGCACCGCGTGCTGCAAGCCCTCGTCAGTCTCGTCAACGAAGGCCAGCTACGCGAACGGCTGCGCTTCACGAGCGCGATCGCCAACGGCCACGATCTCTACGCGTTCCGCGTTGCGGTCAACGATGCCGCGAACACGCTGTATTTCCGCGAGGCCGGCGGCCAGGTCGTCGTCGTGTCCGAGCCGTTCGACAAGGACGAGGATTGGGCCGAAGTGCCGCCGAATCACACGCTGATCGCGCGCGCGTCCGAAAGCGTGAAGATTGTTCCGTTCACTCTTGCAATTACGGGTGAGTGCGACGCGGAACCCGTTCCATCCAGAAGAATTGTTGCCGGCAGGTAAATACCTCGGCCGGGTGGGACAATGACATTTGCTTCAGACGTTTTGAAACTGCTGCGGCTTGATCCGTCCGACGACAGGCAGCACTTCGTCATTCGCTCCGCCGGCAGAGGCGGCAAGGCGGCGGAATATTCGTTCGGCATCGAGGAGGAATATTTCCTCGCCGATCGTCGCAGCCTGGAAGTCGCGATCGAGACTCCCAACGAGCTGTTCGAATCGGCGAATTGGTCGACCGGCGGCCAGGCGATGCGGGAAATGCTGCAATCCCAACTCGAGGTCGCGACCAACATTCACGTCGAGGTCAATGACGCGCGCGAAGAGCTCCGCTTCCTGCGCCGCGAGGTCGCAAACGTCGCCGCGCAATACGGCTTCGTGATCATGGCCTGCGGCACGCATCCGACCGCGGTCTGGCGCATGTCGCAGCCCAGCCCGAAACCGCGCTACGAGGAGATGATCGAGGATTTGCGCAGCATCGGCCACCGCAACATGATGTGCGGCATGCATGTGCACGTCCAGCTGCCAGATCCCGAGAAGCGCATGGCGGTGATGCGGGCGATGCTGCCGCATCTGCCGCTGTTCATCGCGCTCTCCGCCTCGTCCCCATTCTGGAATTCGCACAAGACCGGACTAAAGGGCTACCGGCTCGCCGCCTACTCCGAGCTGCCGCGCACCGGCCTGCCCGAACTGTTCGAAAGCAAGCAGGACTTCGACGACTATGTCGGCGCGTTGCAGCGCTCGGGCGTGATTCCCGACGAGAGCCACATCTGGTGGGCGATGCGACCTTCGATGCGACACCCGACCCTCGAGCTGCGCGCGCCCGACACCTGCACCTTCATCGACGACGCCGTCGCGATCGCCTCGCTCTATCGCTGCCTGACACGGCACCTCTACCTGCGGCCCCACCTGTCGAAGGAGGTCACCGCGGTCGAACGCGCGATTGCGGTCGAAAACAAATGGCGCGCCCAGCGCTACGGCACCGATTGCATCTTCGCCTCGAAGGACGGGCCCGTCACGATCTCGGAGCTGCTCTCCCGCGTGATCGACGACATCGCTGGGGACGCAGCGGCACTGAACTGCGCCGCCGAGGTCGAGCACTGTCGGACCATCGTTGCGCGCGGCAGCTCCGCAGAATTCCAGCTTCGCGCCTATCGCGAACATGCCGAGGACATCGGGGCAGTTTCGCGCTGGATCGCAGCCTCGACCATCTCAGGGACGAGCGCTCCGACTGGCAGCGTTCCTGCTCCGTCATAACGCCCGGGCAAGCTTCGGCAACGAAATGTCGTCTTGAATTCGGGCATCGGAGGAACGCATGAATCGCGTCACGTCTTGCCCCGGCTGCGGCCATGGACTTGTCCCGATGCTTTCGGCCAAGGGCCGCGCGGAGCTCAGCTGCCTCTGGTGCGAAGGCATCGACGTGCGAACGACGGACATGGCGAAGTGGGCGGACAGCCCGTCCGGCAAGCCTGAGCGGGCTGCCCGTCAGTCGCTCGAATGAGCGGTCGCCCCGTTCCGGTCAGATCCTCGCCGCCACGCGTTGCGGTGGAATATTGCGGCTCCGGGAGGCGATCAGCCGATGATTTTCGCGGCTGCCGGCGTCGCCGGAGATAGAGGCAGTTGACGAGGATCGGCTCGTCATCGCCGAGCGTTGCACGCTCCTTGACGAGCAGGCTCATGACCGAACGCATCTTGAGGATTTCCTGCGCGACGAAGCTGCAGTCCTCGTCCCGATTGACCTGCTCACGCATGATGGACTCGGCCTCGAGCATGCTGACCCGGAGCGCTCGTATGGTTCTGCGGATTTCGTTGATACGGTTGTCCATGGCTGCCTCCCTGACGATCGCAGCATAAGAACAAAACATGAACATAACGTCAAGGCCTCACAGGCCGAGACCTCACAGTCGAAAGGCTACTCCGCCGCCTGGCGCACGTGGCGTGCGCTCGGCGTGCGCATGGTAACGAGCTCTTCGGCCGCGGTCGGGTGCAGCGCGATCGTCGCATCGAAATCGGCCTTGGTCGCCTTCATCTTCACAGCGATCGCGACCGCCTGGATAATCTCGGCGGCGGCATCGCCGACGATGTGGCAGCCCAGCACGCGCTCGGTCGCCCCGTCGACGACGAGCTTCATCAGCATGCGGGTGTCGCGGCCCGACATCGTCGCCTTGATGGGGCGGAACGTCGTCTTGTAGATATCGACGTGGCTGTACTGCGCCCGTGCCTCCGTCTCGGTGAGGCCGACGGTGCCGACCTCCGGCTGCGAGAACACGGCGGTCGGGATGTTGGCATGATCGACCCTGACCTCGCGCTTGCCGAACACGGTGTCGGCAAAGGCGTGGCCTTCGCGGATCGCTACCGGCGTCAGGTTGAAGCGGTGGGTGACGTCGCCGATCGCATAGATGCTGTCGACCGAGCTCTTCGAGAAACCATCCACCGCTATGCCGCCATTGCTCGGATTAATGGCGACGCCGGCGTTCTCAAGGCCGAGATTGGCCACCGCAGGATGGCGGCCGATCGCGAACATGACCTGATCGGAGGCGAGGCTCGACCCGTTCGACAGATGCGTGGTGAACTCCTCGCCGTGCCGATCGACCTTGGTCACGGTGCAGCCGGTGAGGATGGTGATGCCCTGCTTCTCCATCTCGGCGCGAACGTGGGTCCGAACATCCTCGTCAAAACCGCGAAGGATGTTGTCGCCGCGATAGATCACCGTGACGTCCGAGCCGAAGCCGGCGAAGATCCCGGCGAATTCCAGCGCGATGTAGCCGCCGCCCTGAATCACGATCCGCTTCGGCAACTTTTTCAGATGGAAAGCCTCGTTGGAGGAGATCACGTGCTCGATGCCGGGAATCGCCGCGCCATGGTTTGGCGCCCCGCCGGTGGCGATCAGGATGTACTTCGCCGTGATCTTGCGGTCGTTCTCGAGCAGACGGACAGTGTGCTCATCCTCGATCACCGCCCGGCTCTTGACGATCTGCGCACCCGACTTCTCGACATTGGCCGTGTAGGCCGCCTCGAGCCGCGCAATCTCCTTGTCCTTGTTGGCGATCAGCGTCGGCCAGTCGAAGGTGGCTGGCGGGACTGTCCAGCCGAAGCCGGCGGCGTCCTCGAGCTCATGACGAAAATGCGAGCCGATCACGAACAGCTTCTTCGGCACGCAGCCGCGGATCACGCAGGTGCCGCCCATGCGGTACTCTTCCGCGATCATCACGCGGGCGCCGTAACCAGCCGCGATGCGGGCGGCCCGCACGCCGCCCGAGCCGCCACCGATGACAAAGAGGTCGACGTCGAATTCAGCCATTGTCCACTCCGACCTCTTTCAGAGCATGATCCGGGAAAGTGTGGAGCGGTTTTCCGAAAAAGATCTTGCTCAAATAACAACCCAGAGCGCGATGACGCGCTTTAGGACTCCTATCAGATAGGTGCGCTCAGATCTCCTTGCCACGCTTGCGCATCTCGGCGCGGAAGGCTCCCATCACGGTCTCGGAGAAGTTCTGGGCCCAGGAGTTCATGAAGGCCATGCTGAGGCCGATGGCGCGCGGCTCGGCCTCGATCAGCTTCTTGCCGAGCGGCGACCTGTAGAAGGTGACGAGGTCCTTGAGCTCCTGCTCGGTAAATTCGCTGGCATAGATCTGCGCCATGCCTTCGCCGATTTCGTTCTGGCGGCCGTTGAGCTGCTGGGCGACGATCGGCGCGACCTCGTTGAGGTCCTTCTGGTAGTTGAGATTCTGCTGGATCAGCGCGATCTTGGTCTTCTCGACGAGGCCGGGCACGGCGCCGCTGTACATCGCAGTCGCGTTCTTGATCTGCAAAATCTCCTTGGCCGCCGCAATCGCCGCAGGTGAGGCTTTCGGCTGGGCCGGCGCGGCGGCCTTGGGCGCGGCCTGCTGGGCCATTGCCGGGGCGGCCGAAAGCGCCAGTCCCACAGCGAGGGTCGCAGCCGGCAAGAATTTCAACACGATCTTCATTCCAAGTCTCCTTTCGGCTTGCGCCGTTCAATCACGCGGATTCCCTCGCCGCCCGCCAAAACGGCCGAGCCGGCCAAGCCGATGAACAACCCATGCTCGACCACGCCCGGAATCGCGCTCAACGCGTTGGCGAGGCCGGATGGATCCACAATACGTCCGAGCTGGGCATCGACGATCCAGTGGCCGCCATCGGTGACGAAAACGTGGCCGTCTTTGGCCTTGCGGACCGCCATCTGCCCGGAAACGCCGCATTCGGCAAATGCAATCTCGATCGCGCGACGCGTTGCCCCAAGCCCGAACGGGATGACCTCGACCGGCAGCGGAAAGCGTCCGAGCGTCGGCACCCATTTGCTCTCGTCGGCAATCACGATCATGCGATCCGACGCAGCCGCCACGATCTTCTCGCGCAGCAGCGCCCCGCCGCCGCCCTTGATGAGGTTGAGCTCGGGATCGATCTCGTCGGCGCCGTCGACGGTGATGTCGAGATGGTCGATCTCGTCCAGCGTGGTCAGTGGCACGCCGCAACGCTCGGCGTCCGAGCGGGTCGCTTCCGAGGTCGGTACGCCGATCACCTTGAGCCCGGCGGCGACGCGCTCGCCGAGCAGCTCGACGAAATGTTTTGCGGTCGAGCCGGTGCCGAGCCCGAGTTGCATGCCGTCACGCACCTCCTCGAGGGCGCGCGCGGCCGCTTGCCGCTTCAACTGGTCCATGTTCACGTTTGCGCCCGCCTTGAATCGAGAATGTGCCGCCGGGTGTGGCCGGTTGCGGCGGCCTATGTAGCCTCGTTTTTTCCCGGAGAACAGGGTCTGGGATCAGGTCTATAAGCGGATCTTATGGTCCCGCCCCTTGCTTCGATACGACCGGGCCGGTAGCGCTTCGCCCATGACCTTCCCTCACACCATCGTCTTCGATCTCGACGGCACGCTTGTGGATACGGCGCCCGACCTGATCACCGCGCTGAATCACGTGCTCGACCGCGAAGGGCTGCCGCCGGTGCCGATGGCCTCGGCCCGGAACATGATCGGCGCCGGGGCCCGCAAACTGATCGAGCGGGGCCTGGAGGCCGAGGGGCGCACCGTCACCACTGCCGACATGGACCGGATGACGGCGGATTTCATCGCCTATTACGCCGATCATATCGCGGTGGAATCCCGCCCCTTCGAGGGGCTCGAGGCCGCGCTCGACCATTTTGCCGCCCAAGGCCACCGCCTCGCGGTCTGCACCAACAAGCTGGAATGGCTGTCGAAGCGGCTTTTGGACCAGCTCGACCTCAGCCGCCGCTTCGCGGCGATCTGCGGCGCGGACACGTTCGGCGTCCAGAAGCCGGACCCGACCATTTTCCGCGAGACCGTGGCGCGCGCCGGCGGGGAGGTCAAAGCCTCCATCATGGTCGGTGATGCCGGAACCGACGTTGGCGTGGCCCGCCGGGCCGGGGTGCCCGTGATCGGGGTCAGCTTCGGCTATACGGACGTGCCGATCGCCGAACTGAAGCCGGACCGGCTGATCCATCACATGCGTGACCTGCCCGCCGCAGCGCGCAGCCTGATGACCGCCCAGGCTCCAGCAAACCCCTGATAAATCTGAGTTATTCCTTGCAATTCTGCGTGATCGATGCGCAGCCGTGGTTGCCTGCCCAAGCGGCACGCCTTAGGTCCGGCTGGGCGATGTAGCGGTTGGTCGCAGAAGGTGGCCTCCATCACCGCGCCAAATCCGGGATTTGCAGAGCTTCAATCGGCCACTCCGCCCAAACCGGTCCGTAAGCCGCAGCGGCCCAAGAAGCCGAAACCTGCGGCAGCCGCAGCCCGGCGGACGCCGCGCGGGCCGCGTCCCCCGAGCCAAGCGCGGGAGGCGCTGACCTATCGACCCGATTGTCCTTTGCCTCTCCGATGCTTAGATTGCTTCCAGAGCACCGCTGAAGCGTCGGTGCGCAAGCTGCCCGAAGTACAAGGCTTCCCGTATGAACGGATCTTCCGCGAGCCCCCTCGCTACAGCGAGTCCCCTCGCCGCGCTGTCGAGCCCCATGACCGATCCGTTCGGGCGGACCATCAGCTATTTGCGCGTGTCCGTGACCGACCGTTGCGATTTGCGCTGCTTCTATTGCATGTCAGAGGACATGACGTTCCTGCCCAAGGCTGACCTGCTGACGCTGGAGGAACTCGACCGGCTCTGCTCGGCCTTCATCGCCAAGGGCGTGAAGAAGCTGCGGCTCACCGGGGGCGAGCCCTTGGTCCGCCGCAACGTGATGATGCTGGTGCGCTCGTTGTCGCGGCATCTTTCCAGCGGCGCCTTGAATGAGCTGACGCTGACCACCAACGGCACCCAGCTTGCGAAGCATGCGCGGGAGCTCGCCGATTGCGGCGTCCGCCGCATCAACGTCTCGCTCGACACGCTCGATCCCCGGAAGTTTCGCGAGATCACCCGTTGGGGCGAGATCGACAAGGTTCTGGAAGGCATCGAAGCCGCCCGCGCCGCAGGGCTCAGCGTGAAGATCAACGCGGTGGCCCTGAAGAACCTCAACGAGGACGAGCTCCCCGAGCTGATGCGCTGGGCCCATGGCAAGGGCATGGGCCTGACGCTGATCGAGGTCATGCCGATGGGCGAGATCGGCTCGGGCCGGATCGACCAATATCTGCCGCTGTCCCTGGTGCGCGCGCGTCTCGCCCAGCAATTCACGCTGACAGACCTAGCCGAGAGCACGGGCGGACCCGCGCGCTATGTCAACGTCGCCGAGACCGGCGGCAAGCTCGGCTTCATCACACCAATGACCCATAATTTCTGCGAATCCTGCAACCGGGTGCGCATCACCTGCACCGGAACGCTGCACACCTGCCTTGGCCACGAGGATGCTTCCGATTTGCGTAAACCTCTGCGTGCATCGAACGAGGATGTGCTGCTTGCGGATGCGATCGATCGTGCCATTGGGCTCAAGCCCAAGGGCCACGATTTCATTATCGACCGCCGCCACAACCGTCCCAGCGTCTCCAGGCATATGAGCGTCACCGGCGGGTAGCCCTTAACCTGCTCGCGGGTATTATTTCCCCTTAACTATCAACAAACTTCCAATTGACTGGCGGCACGCCCGCTGGTTTGGTGCGGCTGCCTCATGCCTGCGCGGCGAGACAAGCCACGCGCCAACTCGGCGCAGTCAAGACGGCCGGGGGCACAATCGGGGGAGGACCTATCGTTGCAAGCGCTCCTAAAGTTGAGCAGCAGGATTGACGCGTTCACGCGCTGGACGGGCAAACGCCTGGCATGGCTGATCGTGCTCGCAGTCATCATCTCGGCGGTCAACGCCGTCATCCGCAAGACCTTCGATACGTCCTCCAATTCGTGGCTCGAGCTGCAATGGGTGCTGTTCAGCATCGTCTTCCTGCTCTGCTCGTCATGGACGCTGCTCGACAACGAGCACATCCGCATCGATATCGTGAACAACGCACTGCCGAAGACGGCCCGCAACGTGATCGACGTGATCGGTCACTTGTTCTTCCTCATTCCGCTGTGCGTCGTGATGATCATCACCGGCGTGCCGTTCTTCCAGCGCTCCTTCCACATCAACGAGCAATCCGGCAATGCCGGCGGCCTGCCGCAATGGCCTGCCAAAGCCCTGATCATGATCGGGTTCGCTCTCCTGCTCGTGCAAGGTATCTCCGAGCTGATCAAGCGGATGGCAGTCATGCGCGGACTGATGCCCGATCCGCATGAATCCCAAGTGTCGGCGCTCGAGGCAGAAGTCGAGCATCTCGTCGAAGCGATCGAGAAGAAGTAGCCGTTGGCGACGGTTTAGGGGAAATCATGACCGCGTTTATCATCGCCAATATGGCGCCCATCATGTTCGCGTCGCTGGTTGTCGTGCTGCTGCTCGGCTATCCCGCGGCATTCTCGCTCGGCGCCGTCGGCCTGTTCTACGCCATCATCGGCGTCCAGCTCGGCCAATTCCACCCCGACTTCCTCCAGGCCCTTCCGGAGCGGGTCTACGGCGTGATGAACAACGACACGCTGCTCGCCATTCCCTTCTTCACCTTCATGGGGCTGGTGCTGGAGCGATCGGGCATGGCCGAGGACCTGCTCGACACCATCGGCCAATTGTTCGGCACCATCCGCGGCGGACTTGCTTACGCGGTGGTGTTCGTCGGTGCGCTCTTGGCCGCGACGACGGGCGTGGTTGCCGCCTCGGTGATTTCGATGGGGCTGATTTCGCTGCCGATCATGCTGCGCTACGGCTATGACCGCCGGGTAGCGACCGGCGTCATCGCCGCGTCCGGCACGCTCGCGCAGATCATTCCGCCCTCGCTCGTCCTGATCGTGATGGCCGACCAGCTCGGCAAGTCCGTCGGCGACATGTACGAAGGCGCCTTCATCCCGGGCCTCGTGCTCGCCGCCCTCTACGCCGGTTATGCCTTCCTCGTCAGCATGATCTTCCCGAAGGCCGTGCCGGGCCTGCCGAAGGAGGCCATCGGTTTCCGCGAGGAGGACGGCAGCCGCGGCCTGGTCTCGCTCGGCATGCTGTTCCTCGCGAGCTGTGTGTTCGGATGGTTCATGATGCGCAGTTCGAGCACGCATGGCGCCGACTACGTCGTGCTGAGCATGTTCTACGGTATCATCTTCGCCTTCGTCGTCGCCGTGCTGAACTGGGTTATCGACAAGCTCACCGGCTTCCGTTTCCTCTCGAAGATGGCGCAGCAGACCACCTTCGTCATGGTGCCGCCCCTGTTCCTGATCTTCCTGGTGCTGGGTACGATCTTCATCGGCATCGCGACGCCGACCGAAGGCGGCGCGATGGGTGCCGCCGGCGCCCTCATCCTCGGTGCCGCAAAGCGGCGGCTGAGCTGGGACCTGATCCGGCAGGCCACGGAATCGACCGCCAAGCTGTCGGCTTTTGTTGTGTTCATCCTGGTCGGCGCCCGCGTGTTCTCGCTCACCTTCTACGGCGTCAACGGGCATGTCTGGGTCGAGCACCTGCTCACCTCCCTGCCCGGCGGCCCGGTCGGCTTCCTGATCTTCGTCAACGCGTTCGTGTTCGTGCTGGCCTTCTTCCTCGACTTCTTCGAGCTGGCCTTCATCGTGATCCCGCTGCTCGGACCTGCCGCCGAGCATCTCGGCATCGACCTGATCTGGTTCGGCGTCATCCTCGGCGTCAACATGCAGACCTCGTTCATGCATCCGCCATTCGGCTTTGCGCTGTTCTATCTGCGATCGGTCGCCCCGAAGGATCGATATACTGATCGCGTCACCGGCAAGCGAATGGAGCCTGTCACCACGGGCCAGATCTATTGGGGGGCGGTGCCATTCGTCGTGATTCAGTTGATCATGGTAGGTCTGGTGATCGCGTTCCCCTCGATGGTGATGCACTACAAGGGCGTGCAATCGAACATCGACCCCAGCACGATCAAGATCGAAGTGCCGCAGATCGACTTGCCGCCGCTCGATCTCGGCCCGCCGCAAAAGTAGCGAAGGAGCGCGCGACTGCCCCTCCTACCCTCCCCCTGAGGGTCAGGGCTATCGCATGTGGCCGAGGAGCTCAAAAAGAAAGGCATCGTTCCACCCGGCGCGCTTGAGCTTGAGGCGCAAGGAGATGGTGGTGTCAGGGTGA
>NZ_JADPKG010000075.1:0-2309 GCF_023073875.1 Bradyrhizobium sp. 154 | reverse complement strand
AGCACCGGCCGCACCGATCAAGGTCGCGGTGCCGGCCAGGTTGGTCGTGCCGTCGGCCGCTTTCACCGCCGCAGCAGCCGTGAAGCTACCCTGGGCAGCACTGCCTAACGTCGAAGACGAGGTCGCAGCGGCCGTGCCGCCGGCAGCGCCGCTATACAGCACGTTACCGAGAGCGGTCGCGCTCGCGTAAGACGTCGTGCCACGCAGATCCGAAGCCGTCGCACCCGCGATCGTGGTGGAGACGTTCGACTTGGTGGAATAGCCGACGGTGGTCTGCAGCGCCTGGTTGGCGATCGACTTGGCGCTGTCGATCAGCTTCTGCAGCGAGGTGATGCCGGTGTTGGCAGCCTGCAGCACCTGCACGCCGTTGGCGATGCCGTCGAGCAGATTGTTGATGTCGCTGGCGCGGTTGTCGAGCGACTGTGCCGTGAAGAAGTTGGTGGGATTGTCGAGAGCCGAGTTGACGCTCTTGCCGGTCGACAGACGGCTCTGCGTGGTGGCGAGAAGATCGGCGGTGGACTGGAGAGAGAGCAGGTTCTGACGAACCGACGAGGAGAGAACGATACCGGACATAAGCTGTTACCCTTCTGGTACGCAACGCAACAAACTTCGATTAGGATTAATCGATGCCGGGAGGGTGTACTTTTGGGGCTAACAAAGCATGAAGCGTGTCGCTGCAGTCCTTGTGCGGATTCACCATGTGCGCGATCGAATCCAGATCACGCCCTCGTGTATCGTCATGATAAGATGATGCTTTTTCGTGCAGTGGCGATGTGTTTGCTACTTGTCAACCATAACTCAGAGTGAGCAATTGGCTGCATTCGAATGCACCGTCTACGTCTCACTCTTCATACAACGGGATAAAAGAAACGGCGGGGCCGAAGCCCCGCCGCCATGTCTTGGTTGCGATGTCGTCCGCGATTTAGCGGAGCAGTTGGAGCACGCTCTGCTGCGACTGGTTGGCCAGCGAGAGCGCGGAGACCGCGATCGACTGGCGGGTCGACAGCGCCTGGCTATTCGCCGCTTCAGTGTTGGTGTCGGCCAAAGTCAGGTTGGACGAACCGGTCTGCAGCACGTTGATCAGGCTCTTGTTGAAGTCCTGACGCACCTGCACCACCGAGAGGTTCGAACCGAGCGCGGAAGCCTCCGAACGCAGCGTGCTCGACGCGGCATTCAGATTGGTCAGCACCTTGTTGGTGGCAGCGTTGTCGATGAAATCGACACCGCTGGTCAGCGCAGCCAGACCCAGGCCCTTTGAGTTGTAGGTCACGCCGGTGATGTTCAGGCTCGACTTGCCGGTCTCGTCGAACACCAGCTTGAGCTGATCGCCGTTCAACAGGTTGACACCATTGAACGAGGAGTCCTGCGAGGTCGTGTCGATCTGGTTCAGGATGTTGTTGTACTGGTTGACCAGGTTGGCACGGGCCGTCTGGGCAACTGTGTCCTGAACGGGGCTGGAAGCCGTCGAGAACGTCAGCGACGTCGTCAGCGTGCCGCCGATCGCACCACCCGCGGCGCTCGATCCGATGGTCGAGGACGCATAGTCGTTGGTGGTCGAGACCGTGAGCAGGCCGTTGGCGTCGATCGTCGCGGACAGGTTGTTGGCCTGCAGCTTGGTGTTGAGCTGATCGAGCGTCTTGACCGTGCCGTTGGTGCCGTCGCCGAAGGTGACGTCGACTGCCGTGCCGCCGTTGAAGGAGGAGAAGGTCAAGGTCTTGCCGCTGATGCCGCCGACGCCGGAGTTACGGGCCGCGGTGAACGCGGTCGCGCTGCCAGTATTGCCGGCGAGGCCGAGCGCGGCCAGCGCATTGCCGGTGCCGGTGATCGACAGGTCGGCATTGACGCCGGTGGACAGCTTGAGCTGGCCGGAGGCGTTGATCGACGAGTTGATCTGGCCCGTCGCGGTCGCGAGCGTACCGCCACCGCTGCCATTGAGCGTGAAGGTCTGCACACCGGTCGCAAAGTCGACCGCCTTCAGCACATCGGCGACGGTACCGGCCTGCAGATAGACCGTCGAATTGCCGTTGCCGTCGGTCAGGACGTTACCGCTGGCCCCGAAGCCGCTCGGAACTGCCGGAGCGTTGGTCGAGCCCGGGATCGGCGCGTTCTTGAAGGTGATGACGTGACCATTGACGTTCAGCGTCGAGCCGTCCTGGATCAACGAACCCAGCGAGCCGGACGCCGTGGTGCGCGTGACGTTCAGCGTTGCGTTGCCGCTACCCGTTGCGCTGGTGAGGCCCAGGCCCTTGAGGAAATCGGCCTTGCCGGTAATGCTGAGGTCGGCACCGGTCGAGCTCTTGATCGTCGCG
>NZ_JADPKG010000086.1:0-2597 GCF_023073875.1 Bradyrhizobium sp. 154 | reverse complement strand
TGATCGTAGTTGCCGGTTGCGAGGCGTTCTGCCATCGGCTGAACGCTCTTGCGATCGCCAGGACCGATCAATCCCGCAACGTAAAGGGGACACATCCGCTGCCGGGCCCAACCGCTGCAAGAACGGCTTCAGCCAGCCTTCGAGTTCGTCTTCCCATTCCGCCATGGTCAGCCCTTCCAAGAGCCGACCACCCATGAATCATTGAAAAATCGATTCGGGAATCCTAAAAATTCAGAGGAATCCGACAATCTGCCAAAGTAGTGCTAACACCGCAGACTTCATCGCAGCATGAAAGGTCCTGAGCGTCGGGAAGACCGTACCGACAGTGGCCTGGCAATCGAGGCGATGTGATTTTTCCAGGCATCAAATGGTCGTTGAGCCACTCCTTTGTTCTCGGGAAGGCACGCTAGCAAGCAGCATGGACGGTCCACTTGTCGTCGCTCGCTCAAGCCAGGCCTTCCCCGCACTGCGCAAGCTCAGCGTCGCTCGCGCACCGAGCCCTCTTGGGCGACCGAAGCCACCAGCGTGCCGTCGCGCGTAAAGATCAGCCCACGAGCGAGGCCACGTCCGCTCTGCGCGCTTACCGATTCCTTGGCATAGAGCAGCCAATCATCGGCACGGAAAGGACGATGAAACCAGATTGCGTGGTCAAGACTTCCGGACAAAATGCGTCCATCGAACAGTGTACGCCCATAGCGTGCCATCACGGCATCCAGCAGCGACAAATCCGAGGCATAGGCCAGTGCGCAAATGTGCAGCGCCGGATCATCGGGCAGCTTTCTCGCGGCTCTCATCCACATATGTACTCTTCCGTCCTCGATCTTCTGGCCAACATACCGGCCGATCTGGACGGGACGAAGCTCGACCGGACGATCAGGTTCATAGTAGCGCTGAACAATTTCCGGTAGATCCGGATATAGTGATTGCCTCGACAACTCTTCGGCTGCGAAATGCTCCGGCCCTGGCACCTCCGGCATTTTATCCTGGTGTTCGAACGTGCCATCCTCGCCCTTATGAAACGAGACCATGACCGAAACGATTGTGCTACCGCGCTGCATCGCCGTGACGCGCCGGGTCGAATAACTTTTACCGTCGCGTAGGCGCTCGACCTTGTAGATCAAGGGTACCCGAGGATCGCCGGTATGGATGAAGTAGCGATGTAGTGAATGCGGCAGTCGGGCTTTGACTGTGCGACACGCTGCAAGCATTGCTTGACCGATCATTAGGCCGCCGAATACCCGTTGCTCGCCTGCGTTCGGACTGTTGCCGCGAAATAGGTCGATCCCGACGGGGTCGAGGTCGATAATGGCTGCAAGGTCGACCCGACTTTTTTGCATTTAAGAGGCTCTTAGCTTGTTCAGTGTCACCGCTGGAGCGGTGGGATCATGAGCCCCAGCGTCGTGAGGCTTTGAGAGATGAAACATCCTCGTAGCGAAGAGCCGCGTTTGAGGTCCGGTGCTCGAACTGCCTCTCCACAGCACTCAATACGTGCGACAGCTCACGCCGCCCACCTTTCGGCATGCCGCCCCGCACATCAGCTGATCTAGCAAAGAATGAGGAGCTTCTTGTGCCGTCGATACTGGTCCACCGTCAGCGATTGGTTCCGGACCTGTCGTGAACCAGACAGCTGGGATACGATTGGTGTATCTTACGATACGACGCGACAGCTTATCGAGCTGCTTCCTAGAATCGCAGGTCGTACCCGCTGCGACTCAAGGGGATGCTTCACCGCGGAAGACATAGGGGTACGTTGAATACGACCACCTCGCCAACTGAACGATTCGAACTGAAGGCGCGCAGGCCTCGCCGCATGGATCGCATATTGTCGCCCACGCGCGCGATGAGCCGAAATGGCCTTCCTTGAGGCCCGCAGTTGAAGTGCTCCGAACGCCTCGGGTTCGTTGCGCGGCCCTTCTAAGCAGACGTTGCCGCGGACCTTTCATGCATGTCGGCAAGAACCGCTCAAAGAGCGCGACAAACTCGCAGCCGAATAGGTACAAGAAACGGTCCAAGCCCTGCTCAGTGTAGCACCGTCTGCCCATTCTTGACGACCGTAACCCGACGCTCTCTTACGCAAGCTTCGAATGAGATCGAATTACCGTCCTTCCAGAGATTGATGGTAATAACTTCTCCCGGGAACACGCGAAAAGCGGGCGCGATGACGATGAAAAGCAGGCGGATCGTAGTCGGCGTAGCTCTGCAGGACGGCTCTTCAGGCCAGCCCATACGTGCACATTCCGTGCAGAATGGGCCTTGGAAAACCGGCTCGACAGGCGAACTCCGGATCACTATGCAAAGGATTTCGGTCGCCAGAAGGACGATAGATCAGGGCTTGGTCAGGTCGGGTTGGGATATCGAGTGATCTATCTGGTGCTCGGCGGGGCACTTGGTGCGGCTCGGGCATCCCTGAGCTGCTGCGGGTTTGATGGACACCAGGTTAAGCTAATCCCACCTTGCGCTCGAACTCAACCGGGCTGAGATACCCGATGGTCGAGTGCCTGCGGATCGTGTTATAAAATCTTTCGATATAGTCGAACACATCGGCTCGTGCCTCGTCTCTGGTTCGGTAGATCTTGTTGGCGGTCCGTTCGGTCTTG
>NZ_JADPKG010000038.1:0-2655 GCF_023073875.1 Bradyrhizobium sp. 154 | reverse complement strand
TACAACTGCGCATCAGAACACCCATTTGGCTATGTTGTTGAAGAGAAGAGACTTTGTTGATCGGGATGCGATCCTGCGGGGTATCTTGGGTTCTGCCGCGCTCGTTCGGTGATAGATGTGGCGGCATCCGTGGTCAAGGCCGCGCGCGCGAAGATCCATGGCCCATCCGGCAAAGGGTGGACGGCTTCGATCTGACCAGCTTCTGCGGCCAAGCGCAGCGTCTTGGATGCGACCTTGAGAAGGCTGGCGGCGTCGGAGTGATTGAGCCATGGCTCGACGCTATCCTCGGCCCGCCGGAAGACGGGTATCCGATGATAAGATCGCGTGGTTGTGACGCGCTCGCGGGTCCAACGGTTGCCGTTGCCCGTCTTGAGGCCGTTGCGGTTGAGCAGGCCCGCAATCAGGTCGTCCCTGGCGATCAGCACCAGTTGCCGGATGCTGCGATGATGTCGTCGGAGATGTTGTTACGCTGCCCACGTCGACGCTTCGATAGCCGCATCTCGCTGTGAGCGCCGCCTGCCCAATGCACGACGAGAACGATCTCGGACGCTTCGTCATCGATATCGACAACGACCTCGTGGATCAGCGTACGGACGATGCGCTTCTTCAGCCGCGCATCGATGGTCGGCCCTGACCAGACTGACTTGAGGTCTGAGGCCAGAAACGCTGAGCAGCTTTGGATCGATCGCTGTCGGTGCGGTCGTCGCATCATGCGCGGCAATCTTGCTCTCTACCTCCGCGACGCGGGCAAGCGAGCGATTCCAGCGTGCCTCAAGCTCTGCCGCAACCAGGCGGTTCGCCTGATCGGCGCGTCATATTGCCGGAAGGCGCGATCGGCGGCATAACGGGCCGCTTCGCGATCACGGCCGAGCGCTTCGCGAACCTGATCCCTCTGATGTGTGGCTTGGGCTGCGGCGGCCGTAGCCGCCGCAACGGCGCCGGGTCCGACAACGCCGAGCAGTGCCCCTTCGATCGCATCATCGACGCGCAAGCCACCGAACGCGATGCAGCGCGGTTCGCCGTTGTCCATCCAGCCGCGCGAGCAGCTGTAACGGGGGATGTGATGCTTCATACCGCTGTAGCGCAGCGTCAGCTTGCGGCCACAACGCCGGCAGCGGATGAGCCCAGCGAGCAGCGCCTCGCCATGCTTGGGCGCGCCATGATGACGGCTCGTGGGCACGTTACTGGAGACCATTGTACGGATCGCTTCGAACCTCTCCCAGTTCACATAGCCTTCGTGGGCGTCCGGCTTGAGGACGAGCCACTCGGCGCGCGCCTTCCGGCGGATCTTCGCGCCTGCGCCAAGGACGCCGTACCCCGTCGCTACGCCGTCGCTACGGCTGCTTTACCATAGGCGTAGGCTCCGCCGTAGACCGGGTTCTCGACCATCCTGTGGAGAGTCGCGTAGCTGGGCCGCCGCCAGGCTGTGTCGCCGTTCGGCTGCTTCACCGGTAGGTCGAGGCCGTGCTCATGGAACCACAGCAGCGCCTGCCGCGCGGTCCCGAGTTCCTCGATCTTGTCGAAGACGAGCGTAATGGCGTCCTGCACACGCCGGTCCGGATCCTTCTCATAGCGATCACCGGCCTTCACAAAACCGACTGGCGTGGCCGCAATCAGTTCGCCACGGCTGGCCTTCTCGTAGCGTGCCGAGAGCGAGCGTTGTCGCAAAAGGTCCAGCTCATACTCGTTGAGGCTCCCCTTCAGCCCCAGAAGCAATCGGTCGTTGCCATGCCGCGGAGCATAGACAGCTTCGTGGTCAACCAGCACCGTGTCGACGACGCGACACATCTCGATCAGCTGTTGCCAATCCCGGCTATTGCGGGCAAAGCGCGAGACCTCCCGCGCACAGACTGCGCCGACCTTGCCGAGGCAGACCTCGGCCACCATCCGCTCGAAGCCCGCGCGCTGGACGCCGCCGGCAGCCGAACGCCCAAGATCATCGTCGATCACCTCGATCTTGGACCACCCCAGCGCCGTCAATCGGTCGCGCATCGCGTATTGCAACGCGCTGCTCTCACGATTGTGCAGAACCTGATGGGCGGAGGACTGGCGCACATAGAGGATCGCCTTGCGCTCGAGATGGTGAGGACGGACCTTGTCACTGATCATGACCGTCTTCCCTCTTCGCGAGCGTTGCGCTTACCCGTGCATGGTCCAGCACCAGCTGCGTCATCAAGTTCACCAGCGCATCCTGCGCCTCCTTCGGCAGCTCCCGCCATTCCGGTACCCCGACGACGCCGTGCGCTATGCCACCCGTGAACAGGTCCATCTGATGCACGCCGAACCGCCGGTTGCGCCGAACCGGGTTGGCCGATATCGCCGTCCTGCTTGCCATGAGCCTCTCCCCGATTCTGATCGTGAGAGACTCCGCATGCACCGGAAAGCGGTTCATTCAATGATGATGTCGCGCTCTTGACCGCTGAATCGACAAGCGACGACAACGCGTTGAGCGCTTCCAGGCTGACAAAGGGCTCTGCCGTTAGGCTGCCACCGCGAGCGCATGCCGCGCGGTCGAACATCCAGGATGGGATCTCCAGAAAACGCTTCGTCTCCGATCCATCCAGCGTGCAGCGGAAAACAACGCCGTCCGCCTTGTCTATCACACCATGGACGAAAACCTCGCGGCTTGCCCAAGGGTGATGCCGGTACAGAACC